>NZ_CP151107.1 GCF_038096175.1 Nostoc sp. UHCC 0302 | reverse complement strand
GCGCTGTCTGATTTCACTTAAAGACCAGTTGTTAGCAATAGCTTGTTCTAAAAACTCAACACGCTCATTCAACTGGGGAATCTGGGCAATAGCTTTGGCTTTGGTGTACTCAATTGAACCATCCCTTAGTGCATCCAAAATATCTACTGGCAGGTTGAGCAGTGGCAGGCGGTTGTTAGCAAATGATTCCCAGGTCATTAAACCTAAGCTGTCAAATACTGACTCAACAATTTTGAGGTCGGGATTTTCTGCGCTTGACCCTTGCTGCTCCTCCATTTCCTCTTTTCCAATAACGTTATTGGAAGAATTGGCTGCTTCTTTACGTTCATGTTGCAGGCGACGTAGTAATGGCGGGATGTCCTCAACGCTTCGACCTAGTTTGAGAGCCAGCAGTTGCAGTATGCCTTCGGTTTCTTCAACTGGGTTAAGGTCTTCTCGCAGCAAGTTTTCTATCAGTGCCAGTTGAAAAGCGGCGTTGTCGTCTAATTCTTTGATGACAACAGGAACTTCTTTTAACACAAGTTCCTGGGCTGCCCGATAGCGACGCTCTCCCGCAACTACTTCGTGTTTTCCATCATCAACGGGGCGTACTAAAAGCGGTTGCAGGATGCCATGCTGTCTAATGGATTCGGTTAACTGCTTTAATGCTTCTGGGTCGAAATAACGGCGCGGTTGTGTCGCTGGCAGAACAATCTGGTCTAATGGCATGGATTGAGCAGAACCAGCACTCGATACGCCTGTGGTGTCCCAAGGTACATCAATTTTACTTTTGAGGGGTTGGCTTGCTTTAGTGCGTCTCATTTTAAGTCTGCTAAACTAACGGCTATTTTTTTCAATATTTTGACAGATGGGTGTTTGTGATCGTAAACCGCAAGGGGCATTCGTTCTTCTGAAGCATCAACAAAAGCAGTGGAGCGAGGAATCGGGGCGAAGACTGTTCCGGCTGGGGCTAATTGTTCGGTGATGGCTGCTAAAGTGCGAGTGTCTTGAGAGTTACGGACATCGTATTTTGTCGGCACAAACCCAGCTATTTGCAGTTTGCGGTTAGCTTTCTTGCGAACTGTGTCCACCGTTTTTAAGAGTTCGCCTGTACCCTCAAAGGCTTTGAAATGGGTTTCCAGAGGGACAAGAACATGAGTGGCGGCTACAAGCGAGAGGTAACTTAACAAGCCTAAGCTGGGAGGGCAATCTATTAAGATGAAATCGTAAAGTGATTCAACTGAGTCAACAGCTTCTTTAAGGCGAAAATCGCGCATGGCAACAGTAACCAATTGCATTTCTGCCGTAGAAAGAGAGATGTTTGCCGGGGCTAAATCCATGCCATGAATGCCTTCATGGATTGGCAGGGGTAGTTCATCCACAATGGCATTGTTGACAGTTTGCTCTATGTCTCTTGGAACCAAGCCCATAAAGATAGTTAAGCTGGCTTGGGGGTCGATGTCGATGAGCAGAACGCGATGACCCAATTGCGCTATTTGGTAGCCCAGGTTTTGGGTAAGGGTGGTTTTGGCAACACCTCCCGCCTGATTAAAAACTGCGATGATTCGGCTCATAAGTAAGTGGGTTTACCTGCACCGTTACAATTAAAGATAACTGTTGATGGGTAAATTGGTGTTGTTTATCAAAAATTATAATCGCACGCTTATCCCCACTTCTAGCTCTTTATGCTATTGGGGTGAACAATAGTGATTCCTTCAACTTCTACAAAGTATGAATGGGTTTAAAGTCAGAATATGGCTGATGTTATGGGCAAGCACTACTGCTTGTATGCGTAAATCGTGGGTGCGTTTACCTGAAATCTTGTAAGTTGTAGCGAGGCTAAACCAAAGGCGAAATATATCTGGTGTTTCTTCTAGCCACTCAAACTGATTTATTAGCATTTGCACCGAGAGTTCGGTTTCTTCTGGTGTCCATCCAAATCCATTTACAGCTTATTGACGGGTGGCTACAACCCAAAATTCAATTAAAACTTGAGATGTAATAAAACATCGATGGTTATTAGATATTAGATACCTGATTGTGCGATCAACAAGATTATAATCGGGTGAAGCTATATCCCTGGAGCGTAACAGGATATTGGTATCTAATAAATAATGGGTCATACTTCATCAGAGTAGATATTTTCTCGACGCAGAGCTTCATCATCAAGGTTGGCATAGCTTTTTGGTGCTGTATCTATCCACTCCTGCCAAAGTAATAATCTCTCTGATGATGTTTGAGGTTTACTAGTTAGTAAGGTTAAATGCTTGTTACTAAGCTTTTCTTGAAAGAGTTTTTGCTCTTCAGGGGAGAGGTTTAGTACTACTTCCACGAGAGAATTAACAAGTTGTACATTCATGGTTGTGTATCCGATTCACTCTTCTTCAGTCGGGAGCGACGGGCTTTCGCCTTGCCCTTATGCTGCTCTACTATAATACTGACTATTGCTCCCGGCTGAACCCCTAATATATCTTGTATTTAGCGACTCTTAGTTCCTAGCGTTCGCATCTGTTTTTGTGGAATTTACGCTATTGATTTTGACTTTTACCCTAGCGTGGCAAAACTAGCTAGAGCAAAAATTTAAACGTAGTAAATTCGTTATTATTGAAAATTTTGGTTTACCTATTTACGCCTATTTCAATCATTAAAAATCTACTCTAGCAAGTTTTACCACTCTAGCTTTTACCAACTTTCGATGATTGAATAGTCTCTTTCTTCATACCCAGAACCCCTAAAAAATTAATGTTACTTGCTGTTAAATACCAACTTTCACCCAAATGTTGGTATTTGAGAACGTAAAAACAAGATTTATTAGTAACTGTGTACTAAATTTAGCTTGACTGTATTTGGGTGAAACTGAAGGTTTTAAAAAAGCTGAAAGCTATATATAACAAGACTTTTCAGGCTATATTTCCGAATTTGCAGACATCTCGGCTCAATGCCTGTTTTAGGCAAAGTTATTTTGCTGTCTCTGCGCTATAAAAACTATTTGTGCAACTTATCTTTTTGCGATCGCGCTAAAATCTCGTCTCAATCTCTGTAACTGTTGCTGTATAAGGTTTATAGCCATAGGCTGCGCTTGGTTGCACGAACCTTCGATCTACGCCATACTTTACAAAAATTGCGTAACACAACACCAGAACTATGTTTTGATGGGCACGTTACCCTTAACTTTTGAGGTAATTCATTAGTTTTACTTATTTAGACTCGCTCAAGGGGTTTTCCAAAAAATGTATCTAAGAATACGGTTTTTTTGACAATAATCAATTTTATAGATATATTTCTGTGCGCGATCGCAGAACTTTTCGGTCTACTGAATTTATTTCTTGGAAGTTCTTACCACGGTCTCCCACTTTCTGACAACCTCCGATTAGAGGAAATGTTTTCACCTCCGTCACGAACGTCTATATAACGTGGTAGGTTACCTGTATCTGATAGTTCTTCATTAAGGTCTTCCAGACTAGCCTTCACTAATTCGAGATACCCGTGAAACACGTCCAATTCTTTCTGTGTAAAGAGTCCACCACAAATGTTTACAGCTTCCTTGTCTGCAATCTCAACCAATTCTATTAATTCAAAATTTAAAGTATTCATAATTTAAACCAAATTTTTACTCAGAGATAACATATTTCATAGTAATTAAGAAGCATGAGATAGTTATATTCTCAAAGAGGTAAACATTCGGAAATAAATATATTTTGTCCTCTATCAAAAGTAATAGACGTGAAGCCAGTTAAGGGTGTTGGCGTAAATAGAAGGTTCGTGTCACCAAGTGCAGACGAGTTTCCGCAAAAATCCGCTGGAGCAGGTATTCTTGACAGAGCGATCACAAAACTTTTCGATCTACTGAAAGTAGACCCAGGTGAGATAGGGTCGGTCTTCAAAAAATTAAGTACTTGGACATCAATGTTGTTACTCTCTCGTTTAATAGAAAGAATTTCTTGCTTGGCATCGCTCATATAAACACCGATAAATGCGTAGGATTAAGAGAGTTTCAACTGCATAAAATGTAGCGTAAGTTACAAATTGTCCGATAGCTACCTATTAGGACTAAAATCAGAAGTTTTACGCATTTTTGCTACCTGTTAGCAGTTATTAGCAGTTAAAAGATGCAAATTGCAGTTACAGCTTTTAACAGTTTACAACTGCTGGTAACTGCAAATAGTAGTCAGATGGTAGCAATTGGACACCTGGGGGGTGAGGTGAAAATAGCCTCTAATCCATATGGTGACTGCAATAGAGCTATTTTTATCACAAATCGCTATGCTGCTGTTGGGGAATTTTGACCACAAAATATAATACTTTAATGTTGCAAGCGTACTTCAAAAAAACTGTTTCAAAATTTTTTGTAGTCTGTTTGTGATTGGGTATCTTCAAATATTTGGTGTGAGAACTCGTTGCGGATCATGCGACGGAGTGGAGTCTTCGGGGCGGGCTTGCAGAGCTTGTCGGCCCAACCAGCGTTCGTGGAAGCCCGTCCCGAAGACCGCATGAGCCGAGCGTAGCGGCAACGAGTTCGGTCTACACAGCGCGGATCACAAGCTAAAACCACGGTCAAGCTGTTTCTGCTTTTGTTGCTCCTCCCTGAGATGAGCTTCTAATTCCTGGCTCCAATCAGGATTATGGGTTTTGAGCCTTTTACCCTGTGGCAACAATTCCAATACTGCACTAGCAGCTTTATTCCCTTCTTGATCATTATTGAATGCTACGACCACCCTATTGAAACTCCTGAGAAATTCCATAGGTAGGTTATTCGGGTCATCAGCTACCATCAACATGGTTCTAGTTGGTGGTAGCCCTTTGCAACTTGAAAGAAGGTAGGTGGCTGCTGACATCGCATCAATCGGTGTAGAACACAAAAAGACGTTTTCTACCTTGTCCGTTGGTTGCCCTCCCAATCTCAGATAAAACCAACCTTTTTGTGTAGAGGTGTTTTGGTCGTACTCCACAGTGCGATGATTTTCTCTAGGCTTTGACCAAATTAATGCACCAGTTTTTTCACCATCTAAATCACGCTTGATAAACAAAATATTTCGTTGCTCATCCATGTAAAGCAACTGATTATTATGTAATCCTTGCACAATATAATCTGGTATATAGCGTTTCTCGCTTAAGTACTTGTGCAATACTTGCCAAACAACTTTATCCTCCGTTGGTGGAGTGAACTGGGGCTGCTGTTGTTTGCGTTCAATATCTTGAAAGAGTTTTTCTAACTGCTCAACTGGGAGTGGTTTAACAGGTTTGAGCAGTAATTCATGAATAGGCTCATCATCACGTTCTGTTTGGTAGTCAACGCCAAGATGTTTTTGCAAACCAGGGAAGGTATAAGCTGCACCTAACTGTGTGCCACTGAAAGCCTGCCCATCTTTCTCATAAGAAATGCCTTTAGACTTACCATTCCTAGTGAATCCTGTTCTCACACTGACACTAGCTTGTTGCAGCCGCATGATCAGCGTTGGCATTTGGGGATTATCAACACTAGCCCTATCAATTGTCTGCTGAAGTTCCTCTTTGATAGTGCGTCCTGGTGGCTGGTCAAGTTTACCTAGTTCATATTCTTCTTGCTCTCGCCTTATACGCCTGATTTGTCCGGTGCTGGGTGTGCGTTGAAGCTTCTCTCTACTGCCCTGGACTTGTACTAACTCATAGTCTTGCTCGATTTGTCGCAGGACTTTCTCAGAGCGTAAATAATCCCAGGAATCATGCACTACTAGCCCCGTGTCCATCCTGATTCTGCTGGCTGCAATATGGATGTGGTCGTCATCGGTGTTATGGTGGCGAAAGATGACAAATTGATTGGCATCAAAACCCATCTCCTTCATGTAGCGATCGCCAATTTCGCTCCACTTCTCATCATCTAATTTATCACCCTTAGCTGCTGACAAGGAAACATGATAAACAACTCGGTCTGCATCTGAATTCAGTTGTCGAGATAACTTAAACTCCCGCGCCAATTCTCGCGCATTTCTCCCGCTCATATTGCCGCCGATGAGTTTAGCATCTTCGCGTGATTCTAAATAATCCAACAGCTTGCGAAAACCTCTGCCCTTAGTCTGCTTCCCAATCATCGTCTGACTCTTCCTCTTCCGAATCTTCATCTTCAATGTCATCTGAGGCAATGTCTCGTCTGCACTGATGCAGCAGTTCTAAAAGTTCTCTTAGTAGTTCTAGATCAGCAGGTAAAGTTCGCCCAATTTTTAGAGCTATATTAGTTGCCTTTACAAGCTGGTTGAGGTTGTTCCCAATTTGTCCTAATTCCCAATATGTTTGCAAACTAATTTTACTTAGTCGTTTAGGCAATGGTCGCATCAACGCATTGCGTCTCATCAGTTCACTCGCTGACATCCCCGCGTCAAGTGATTTTATTCGCAGCAAGTCCAGTTCGATGTCGCTCAATCTCACTGGGAAAATATGCTTTCTGACTAGAGCTTTTGACTGCTTGCGATTAGCCATAAGTCTGGATATTGAGGGACATTGCGAGGGGGGTTTTTCAAGGGGGGTTTCCCCACTTGAACCAGTCTGCCGTTCGAGCGCAGCGAGACAAAGCGTAAGCTTTGAGGCATGGCTGGCTTCAAGCCCATTTTGGGGAGAGGTAGGTGTCAGATGCTACGGCTGTACGGAGAGATGGCGAGAGGCTAGAAGGTGGGACACGGCGTAGCCGTAAGGCTGACTTAATCCTACAACGCACAGAGGGATATAACAACGGCGCAGCCGTAATAACGTAAAATCAAACAATGGGTAAATTCTAGATTTGGCGTAGCCACTTGATGAAAAGTCTAGATTCGGCATAGCCGCTACAGTAAAAGATAGTTCGGCGTAGCCGTTATAGTTAGATTTTTTGACATCAGTTCAAGGGGAAGAACAGCGTAGCTGTCACAAGAAAATCTGCTTTGGCGTAGCCACTACAGTAAGACATGGTTCGGCGTAGCCGTAACACTAAAAAATTATTCGGCGTAGCCGTCATAGTAAAAATTTAGTGAGCATCAGATTGAATGAAGATTCGGCCTAGCCGCTTTGATTAAAATCTCAGATTCGGCGTAGCCGTAATAGTCAATTTTTTTTAGCATTTTGAAAACAGATTAGTACAGACGTTTTCAAATAAACGATAATTAGTAATTAATCAATCACTACATAAAATAACAATGGCTGAACATGAGAAGTCTGAGGTCATTACTAAGAGCAAGGTTGATAAGGCCATCTCACTACTGAAGGAACAGAAGCCGAAAGAGCGAGACGATGTATCTGACAGGGAAGCTGTGAAGAAAATGCGGAGATACATCGAGAAGCTGACTTCCGACAAGTACGGCTACACTTACGATGAAGTATCGGAAATGTTGAAGGGTTTGGGGATTAACTTGAGCGGCAGCAGAATCAAGTATTTAATCGGTGAGTTAAAGAAAAGTAGGGGGTTTTGTAAAACTTATGCTTGATTTTCTATTTCAAATAATTGCTCCTTTACTGCTACTGAGTCTAGTACTTTTATTAACTATTTGTGTATTCATCGGCATCTTTTACGGCATCTTTTATGTGATTGACACTAGCTTTCGTCCTTGCTTTAGATGCTCAGGCACAATTGCAAAAAAAAAATATGAACCAGAATCGATGACGACGACAATCGACTCTAACGCGGTTTTTGTTAATACAATCCCAGAAAGACATAAGTTATTGATTAGGATAGAGGCTGGATCTGGTTGGTTCTCAGTTAAATCAGCTTTCTACAATTCAGTTGTAGAAGGTAATCTCGTTTATGTAACTTACTCAACGGGGCGATTTTCTAAGCATGTATACATTTGGAATATATGGAAATAGCAGTAAATGTAGCGTTACATGTGGTCTAATAACGGTGATTTGCGATCTTTTCTCAAAAGTGGTCAGAAGACTGGTTTTAACAAGAATGGGAAGTTGACGAAGAAAGCGAATTTTAGTCAGCTTGATAGCCGCAATAGTCAATTTTTTTTAGCATTTTGAAAACAGATTGGTACAGAAGTTTTTAAATATCTGATAATTAATAATCAATCACTACATGAAATAACAATGGCTGAACATCAGAATTCAGAAGTAATTACGAAAGGGAAGATTGATAAGGCCATCAATTTACTAAAGGAACAGAAGCCGAAAGAGCGAGAAGATGTATCGGACAGGGAAGCTGTTCGTAAAATGAGGAGATATATCGAGAAACTCACCTCTGACAAATATGGCTACAGTTACGATGAAGTATCGGAGATGCTGAAAGGGCTGGGTATTAATTTGACAGGCAGCAGAATCAAATATTTAATCGGGGAGTTGAAGAAAAGCAGTCGTCGCCGTCATCAGGCATCATCAAACGGCGATAGTATTACATCAGTTCAGGAGGCTACTGAAAATCAGCAAGCAGTTGTTGAAAGCAGCGAAGCTGAAGAAGCACCTGTAAAGAGTACGAAGGGCAAGAGTAAAAAACAACTTAAAGCAGCGCAGGAGCAAGAGGAAGAATCAGAAGCAACTAGAGAACCAAACAGGTCAGCTTTTGTGCCAAAGATTTACAAGGATGAAGAAATCTAAGCTGGTTTATGACTAAAACAACTACTCCTCACAGAAAAAAAGCAGCAGTTAATAAAAGAATAGTGCTGTGTACCAGCGAAAAGGGAGGCACAGGTAAAAGTATTGTGGCTAGGTTTATCTTAGATATGTACTTAGCCAACAATATTGATGTTGTAGCGTATGACTGCGACTCAAATAATCCGCAACTGTGGAGACACTACAACTCTTCAGTCCCAGGGGGCGTAAGAACAATCAAATTTAATCAACATGGATTCAGCGAGATTTTAAAAAATGATTTATCGTCATTAAATCCTGTTGTAGCTTTAGTGGATCTGCCGTCTGGAGTGGGGGAATATTTTCCGGATTTTGTTCAAGAGATGGAATCAGCAAGCCTGGGCTACCGCATCACTATGGTATCGGTACTAGGCAGGGGGAAAGACAGCATCATTCAACTAAAACGGTTAATAGAAAGCTGCGGTAATCAGGTTGATTATGTAGTAGTGAAGAATTTGTACTGGGGTGAAGACGACGAAGAGAAAAGGTTCATCTTTTACGAACAATCTAAAACCAGAAAAACTGTCTTTGAGTTAGGAGCAATCGAATTAAAGTTTCTGCGTCTTGTTGATTGGGTTTACGAAGCAATAGATGCTCAAGATTTAACTTTTACAGAAGCAGTAAACCACGAGACATTAACTATCAGCAAGCAAGCCAGATTATCTATATGGATACCAACGCAGGAGTCAGAGTTGATTAAAGGTGGCTCACTTTTGAGACTTGAAGAGGTGCAACCCAGAGAGCGGGACGCTTTGAAAAAAGGAAAAATTTAAGAATTTCAATAAAACGCCATGTTATCGCTACAACCCATTTAATTGCGTTGGTTGATACAACCTGCTTATGATTGCAGGTTGTATCAACCAACGTATATTAGAATTCAAGCCACTACAACTTGATTGTTGTTTTCTTATGCTATTTGCGTTTCAATAATGCTCCTAGACCCCAAACACTAATTACCAACGTCCCCAAAGCTGTTGAAGGTTCAGGGACAGGGGGTACTTCAGATTTAAATGTAAATTTTGTTACTAAACCTATTCCGTCTTGGAATTGGCTAATAGCAGTAGCAGAGTTAGGATCAAAACTTAATTGACGCTCTACGGAATCTCGGTTGAAACTTTGTATCGCGTCAAACTGAGTCGTATTACCTCCAGCAAAATTTTTCACATCAAGTAATAAGTTACCTTTGGTTGGATCGTATAAAAATGGATTTTGTAAATTGATAACAATGTCAAAATTTTTGGGGCCAGATACTGGCCCTTGATTGGCACTGGAGAGTGATAAAGCTCCAGTGAAAACTGTAATGTTGTCTACCCCAACATTATCTGCAAAGGTGTTGCTGAAATTATTAGGTGTGCTCCTTGTCGTGGAAAGGTTAATTACGATACTAGAAAGTGTCGATGAGAAAGCAGTGCCATTGTTGAGGGAATCGCTATCAGGACGAAAGGCAATTTGGCTAATTAGTTGAGGTTCAGACAGGGATGCAAATTCGTCAGCATCAAAAATTTGCTGATACCGACCTTGAAAATCTAAGCTGAATGGCCAACCGTTGTTGACATTACCCTCTGTAGCTTCTAATTCATTAGGAACAATAATTGCTGCCTGTGCCACTCCTCCTGCGGCTAGTGCAACAATTGCAGAGCTGGCAACAGCCATTGAGATTTTTTTGATCACAGTTGCAACCATAGTACTCCTCCTTACTTTACTAGTGAGACATATAAGTAAAAATACTTGTAGTTTTACTCTACATTACGCTAGTTGTATATGAGGAGGTAAGCGGGGCAGATTTGTCTAGAAAAGAAGCAGCGATTATTAGTCGCCGTGCCATCAAGCCGCAGTAGCCTAGATAAAATATTGGAGGTTAATGGGTCAATGACCATTGGCGTGTGTGGATCGTCCAGTAAATTTGTTTATCTATTTAATTACCGTTAGTGGACGGAACCGAAAACAGGCATTTTGGGATTTAAGTAGTCCTAACTGCCACATTATTAAGCTTGCCAACGCTTGTTAATGGTACGAAAGTCGCAACTATTCCATGAAGCGTCTAGGCTGTAGTTTTCAGGCTACAACTGGCACAGTATTTTGAGAGATTTACAGTTTGAGATTGTGGTTAAGCTAGGCTTTCTCCTTAGCCAGCCAGTAATGTAAGATTTCATCTCGTCCATCGTCAGCGCCAACCACACGGTAAACCCGCTGGCGTTCGCCTGTCCCATCACGATAGATGTATTTTAGTTTTAGTCCTATTTTCTTAAGTAATCGCCGTAAGATGACGATGGGGCTGTCATTGTCATTGAGGGTAATATCCAGGACGGTTTTCACCTGCCACTTCACAGACAAGGCATTATTAGCCATCTGCACTAAGTCGCCATCAGTCCCTCTGAATTCGCGGTCATCAGCGATGAAATTGGGGATGTTGAACAGTTCCAAAGCATGAACCACCAGCCCAAGCTGACCACCGTTAAAGTCTGGTAGCCAAGCACTCTTGGAGGCAAGCATCTTTTCACCCAGTTTGCGATCGCGTTTGGCCACAAACTCTCTGCCGATTGTCAGGTAATAACACAGCCTTAGTTGTGGGTAATAACCTTGGTCGTCTTTTTTAATCAGTTCTGGGGTAACGTCCACACCGTAACGCTGTTCTAGCTTATATTTGCGCTCAATGTAGCGTTCAGTGGTGGTTTTAGCCCGTTGTTGTTGCAGCGCCTCGTATTTGGCAGCAGTCATAACAGTTGTATCGGCAGTAGAGATCGAGTGACATTCGCCGTCGTAAACTTCATTTCTTTGGGCGGTGATCTCGTTGTTTAACTTGTTGTGAGTTTTCTTGTGTAAAACATCAATAATGTTGTGGCCTTCCGCGCCCAATTCCTCCAGCACAGTATCACGGTAATGAATCATACCCGCATTGATGCGACAGCTCATTTTGATGAAAATGTTTAAGGCAGTGCGGTTAATGTTGATTTCATCACTGTTAATAATCAATGAGGCATCTTGCAGCAGCCTCAAGTTAGCTTGAAAGCGTTTTTGCTCACAGGCCAACAAGGATTTAAAGCTAATTGCACCGTTACCAATCTTGCCCAGCCCATGACGGGCGACCCAAAGATAGCGCGGTATAGCCTCACGCACACGGGCTAAAGCTTGACGAGTGGCATTTTCCGGGGCTACACCCTGGAAACATCCCCAAACGCTGGTAAAATGCCCTCTTATGTCGATGCTGACCCCCGTGCCGATGGATGGGGAGGCCAACACAATGTCATACTCCAGCAGCACCCTATTTAATCTCTCAATGCAGCCGTAAGCTTCGTGTTCCGGGTCGGCTATCGTTTCAGAGTCAATGCGAAGTATTTTCCGATCAGGAAATTGTTTCTTTAACCTTGCCTCTAGAACTTTGGTTCCCCATTTGGATTTAGCTTTTTGGCAATCAACTGCAATAAAAGGCTTACCCCCGGTTTTGATGTGGTCTTCCAAGGCAGCTAACCAGTTAACCGGGGTAGTTTGTTTGTAGTGGTAAATGTTCCAAGGTTGTCCTTTCCAGTTGTTGACGACTACCCAAGGGGTAACTTGGGTTTCTGCCAGACCCATGACCATTTCTGGAGATAAATCAGATAAGTCAGCATCAGCGACGATTACTCTACCCCGTCCAGGGGCGAAAGCATTTTTGAACAACTGTGAAAGTTGGTTGAGGACTTCAACCCGATGCTTCTTAACCTCAGTGTTGGCGGAAAGTAAGTGCCAGATCACCTGTTCAGATTCGTCAATGATTACTAGGGGTTCTTTCCAGTGGAGAGCATTAAATCTGGCTTGTCCATGAGGGTGTAAACTGTCCACACACAGCGCAAAACCGAGTAAAACACCCGTTTCACTGTTTCTGACTTGGCTGATGTAGGGTATGCCAACCCGCTCCGCGATCGCCTGGGCTAACTGTACCCTGTGCGATAAAAGAATGACGGGCTGACCATTGGCGATCGCCTCTTGAACGATCGGGGCAAATGACTGTGTTTTACCTGAACCTTTGAAAGATTTGAGCAAAATCAGTTTAGCCGCTGAGGGGATGGGCAATTCTCCCAGGTAACGCTGATTAAGGACAAGTGCCGCTTCATAAGAGAGTCGGCTGTACTCTTTGACCTGCCATTGGTCTAAACTCAGTGCTAGTGAGATGATTTCATCAGCAACAGCTGGCCCCCTGGCAGCGATTAAATCATCAATGCCTTTTTCGGGGTAACTCCACTGTGTAACGAGGGCTTGACAGCCACAAGCTCCTAACAACTTCGCGGTCTGGGCAATGGCAATATTGACCCGTTGAACTGTTTCTGGCTTGGTGTCGTGGTCAAAGCAGATGATGAATTTACGTCCAAGGGTAGCGAAGTGTTGCAGTTCTGGAATTAAGTGTTTTTCTCCTGTGGGTTGCCCAAATCCATCTTTGGGGTTGCGGTAGCCACTGTTTACCCCAGGAATGGCGATCGCCGCATAGCCCAAAGTAAGCAACGCCCCTGCTTTTTTGGCCCCCTCGCAAATCACAACTGGAATGTTGTACTTCCATACCCAGTGCCAGAAACCATAAGCTCTATCCTCATCACTGATGGGAAAGTCATATCGGGCGGCCACACTCTCCCAGGTGTAATCCGGTACAGCTAGGAAGAATGCCCGTGTTGGCACTCGTAGCGGGTGTTCATATTTGATGAATTTAAAAACTTTGTTCTGGTCGCGCCTGGGGTGGTCGGGTTTCATACAACCCCACTGCATCGGATTTTCTTCGTTGAGTGGGTCAACGCCACTGCACCACCAATTCAATCTCTCGATGTGGCGATACTTATTTAGAACCCCGTCTCTGAGTCGTCCGTCGTTACGGCGGGGAACGTTTTGACCATAGAACAGGTAATCGTAGGAAGCTGTACCTGATACAGAAATCACGTTTAATGCAATAATTCCTGGGTCAACAGCACTGGCTAACCATTCATTCCAGTGGTGCGCTTCTATGCGAGAGGGACGGGATATAATTTCGTACCTCTGTGTGACTTCAATTTGTTGAAGTTCGCAGTTACTATTTTTCACAGATTTTTCCCTCAAATACGTTGGGTTTTAGTATTTGGAGGGGATTACCGCGCTGCTACACCTTAATATCTATAGAATTCGTTACTTTGCTTGATTTTGCCCTTTATTGAGCGAAGAAAAACAATTTAATGAATTTTCTTGCCAAAATCTGCAAGCAGAAATTTATAAATTGCCACAGCAACTCATATATAATTATGAGTAAGCAGCGCGGACTAGTCTCTTTTGCCAATTAGTGGTTAGACATCTCACCTTCCTTCCACTTCTTTGGTCGTCTAGAGATAAACCCCGCTTCCAAGTAATTTGAAATATTTAGTTTTTACTTTCGGGCAAAACGTTTACTACCTAGTAGCGCTTTGTCCTTTTAATTTTTGGTGCTGTTGTATATTTACCTCCATTACAAGCTTCATTTAGGTTATTGCCTGATTTTACAGAACTTTTGGTCGTCCTATATCTAACAAGACCTGACTTTTACTTGAAATTACTTAATCAAAATTGATAGTTTTTCAAGTAATTGAGGTTCTGTACGTTGTCTTCATTCATTCACCTCCCCTCAAACTTAAAATTGGGAGAAGTAACAGTATTCTCATTTATTATATAGCTCTAATACTCGAAAATCTAAGCTGTATTTTTCTTGCCTCTTCTTGTAAGCCAGTCTTTAATCAAATCCTTGACTACATCTTCCATAACCAAATCATCTTCCGTGCAAGCAAGCTTGAAAGATTTGTGAAGTTCTCGTGGCACTCTGGCACGGACATAAACAGGGTCATCTTTATTAGTTGATGGTCTTCCTGGTTTTTTCTTTTCCTCCATAGCTCAAATACTCATTAATTAATTTTCTTAATTATCGCCAAAGTATAAGTAAATTTCATTTTCGAGTACTTGAGTATTAGAGTTTTCGAGCTATATTAAAGATGCAAGCCAAAAACAGTCACCCAACAAAGGCAACAGAAGCCAGAAAGTGATGCTTTGGCAAGTCCCCAACTGGATGTGTGGATTTAAAGTGATTTAGCCTCTAAATTCTGCAAACCCAGAAAAATCAAGACTTTAGCAATAATCTGAACCATGACAACCATATACTCCAATGCCTCAAATTGGCTTGTCCAAGCAGACTTGTTAGCCAATTCCGGGTTAACTGACCTCAACGCGGGTAAGGACGCAGGTGCAGGGTATGGCAAGGCAATCATCGGTGATTTTTCTATCATGATGCCTGCCGCATACTCAGTAGTTCGCAACCGCAATGTCATGCACCACGAAACCATCTCAAAAGATGGCTGCTGGGTGCGATATATAGCAGGTTCTCGATTGGACTTAAAAGACGTTCAATTTTTCTGGGGCAGTGCGGCTCTAGCGCAAAGTGACCACACCCTGCTACACGAAGACAAAGCCAAAAAAGCAGAACTGGCATTAGAAAGCATCCTTGCAGACTTAGCAGTTCTGAATATTCCCGATGGGTTCAAGCTTTCGATTAGTTTGAGCAATCACAACCCCGAACGCTGGGCAACTGAGATTAAGCGCAGAGTTGAGGGAAGTCACACCTTTGAACATCTGCACCCTGTAACTCGTTCCGTTGTCAGCAAGACAGTTGAAATCACGGTTACAGGCATTTATCCCGAAGGATTCGGCAGCATTGCCCATTGCTTATTCGGTGAAGCATCCCTGATACTAGACCCCTCAGAATTAGCGATCGCTCTCGATATTGGTTCATCAACTTGGTTAGTGACTGTCTTTAATGGCAGCGGTGCAGTGGTTGGCAGACACCTGATTGAAGGCGGTTGCGGTGAACTGCACACCATGATTGCCGAATCTCTCGACAAGCGAAACGACCGAGTGAGTCTGCTGTCCAAAGATGTGAAGCATTCGCCCAGTCTCGTTAATCAGGGGATTCTCCAAGGCACGTTTACCTATGGAGGTAATCACCTGACAGGGAAAAAGTTTGAAACCGAGTACAGCCAGTGTCTTGATGAGTGGTGGAGTACCAGGATTGAGAAATTCGCCAACTTTGTAACTGCTGGTAATTACCTCGATAGAGCGAAATACCTTGTGGCCTGGGGTGGGGGTGTTTCTCTACCAGTAGTGGATCAAAATCTCGCCGCTTTAGGCTTTGTGGTTTTGAACAATCCCCAATTCATCAATGCTTTGGGGTTAAAGCTATTAACTCAAATATCAATTGGAGCTTAGTGAATGAATTACGAATCTCGGCGTATAACCATCTCCTACCTAGCAGTAATTGAATTGTGCAAGATGTTTGATTTACCCCAAGATGCACCAACACAAGCACTAAGCGCTGGTGTAGAGAAGCTGATTTTTCAACACGGCACTGTGCAAACAACGCTCAAACCAGAAACCTTGCAATCTACACAGCCGAATAAATCGGCACTTTCAGCAATGGTCACTAATTTTAAAGGGGCAGCATGAGCAGAACCACATTAAGGAACACCCTTGCAGGCATTGGAGCAACAGCAGCAGCCCTCGCATTGGGGTACTTCGGAGTGCAGTACTTGGGAAGAAACACCATGTACACTATCGCCGCCGCTGTGGGTGGTGCAGGGGCTATCAGCTATGTACTTCAGAAACCGAGTCAGCCAGAAGCCCCAGCCACACCAGTTAAAACCCAAAGGAGAAGAAACAAGTCATGAACTCCCACCAAACCATGCAGACGCAACCATCGTTAACGACCACCGAAATCATCACTATCCTCTGCGGCTGTGAACAGACTTTACGGTTTGTGCAAGCATCCCCAAACTACAAAGAAATTGAAGCTAGCGTGCGTTTCAGCACATCGAATGATTTGCGTTTGGGTGATGCAGTCCAAGCCTTGATGGAGATTCACGAAGCGATTCTAGATATCGAGTTTTATTCACAAGTCGAGGGACAAGTAAATGTTAGAAACGACAGCCTTACAACGTAATCACCTGTACTCTTTTCGCGGTCAACAACTGCGCTACAGCCACCGTAAAGATTTTGAAGTCAATGCGCGTTTAGTGTTCACCAATTCGTTAGGACGGCGCTTTGAATTAAGCCAAAACCAAGTGCAGAGGGAGGTTATTGAATTAAATGAATTTCGGGAGAACTGATGATGAAGCGATTGCACCCACCGACCAAAGTAAGGCAATCGCTCATCAGAGTGCATTGTGAGTACACATCACACACCAAGATATTAGCAAAATGAGTAAACCCATCGGCTTTTATACGTCAGCCATGCCCGGAGATGGTTCGTACCTAGACGAGCTTCAGCAAAGGTACGGCAGCACATTTGAGCAACTCAGCAAGATAGAAAAACTATTGCTCCTACATGGGGTAGTTCAAAACCTGTTGAGTGCAGAGATAAATATCCAAGGCAGCACAGTAGCAGCCTCTGCTGTTTCAACAGTCTCTACTATTGCCCAAAGTATCAATAAAAGGGTGACTTTAGGCGAACACTTGGGGCTAGCAGAGGCATTAATTAATCAACTCAAATACCAACGCTAAGGAGTGGAGCGCAATGGATTTTGCAATACGTAATCCGGTAGTTGGTCATGCAAGCCATATTGATGAAAAAGCACAAACTTGGGGAGGATTTGACGCTGATATTTTGGGCTATCTTTCCGATATAAATAAGCTAGAACAGTTTGCAGATTATGCAAATAATGCCCAAGAATTATCGGACAGATTAGAGCCATTTTTGGACAACGCCAAGGTGGTCTTTGAGGCGATGGAGAAGCTGACTCTTGGGCAAGTTACTTGGACGGAGTTAAAAAAGCAATACGGCTCTCATGTAGCGGGTGCTATCGCCAAGATTCGCAAGCTCAATTCGGAATTCGATTCGGAGATGAGTAAAATAGATGCCCAAGACAGAGCGGATCTGCTGCGAATTGACCAAAAACGCAAACACGCACTCTCTGAAGTGGCAGCGCAATTACACCACGATTTACAAGCAGAATTGTGGAGACATGAGAACAAGATTAGCAGCATAGAAAATAAGCAAACTGTGCAAGCCGAAAGGCAAGCAATCACCACGGGGCTGAGGGAAAAACGCCAACAACTTTTAGCCCGTGCGAGGTATGGCACAAGGGCATTAGAGCCAAACCTTGCCCCCCAAGAAGTGATACCAGTTACTAGCCAAAATTCTGCACCAGCGTCTAGTGTTTCCGCAACAGGAACAGTTCGCGGTTGGGGTGCAATGTTGGGTAACTTGTGGAACAAGCTGGGCGACAGATAAACAATTAGTTTAAAGGGTAAGACTGATGCTAGTAAGGAAACAATATGAAGATTCCCATAGCGTCAGTCCTTTTTTGCATGAAGGGCTGGCACAAACTCCACAACAACAGCAACAATCGCCACAACCAGAGCTACCAGAAAACAACAGAGGTAGAACGTTTAGACGTGCTGGTAATGCCTGTGAAATTGTCGCTGGCAGTTGCCTAAACAGTGCGGTGATTTTCACCTTTCATTTATTGCAAGTTCACCCAGTTGGAATGTTCCTAGCTGTTGGCACTGCACACCTGTATTTTACTGCCACTGCAACAGGTGAAGGGTTCAACAAATTTGTCACTAATTTAATGACTGGTTGCAGTGCATCGTTAGCACTATTATGTGCGCTTTCAGATCCTATTGGTGAGTGGAATGAATCTCGAACTTCTACACAAACAGCTAATACTGAAATTCAACAGATGTATCAGCCCAAAACTGCGGATTATTCCAGTTGGGTGAGTGGTGCTGGTGTGGCAATAGTCGTAGCAGTATTAATGATTTTTCTATTTGGTGGCAGGACTCGTAAATGAATTATTTAAGTGAGAAGCATAAACAGTTATCTGAGTCACAACAATCGGGTTTAATGTTGTGGTTTGGTCGTCTGCCAATGGACAAGAAAGCTGTTGCAATTGGGCTGAGTCTAACTGTGGGGATTAGTTCGGCGGCGATGGCGTGGAAAGGGGAGTCAAGCGACAGAATTTATTTCTGCGTTCGGACTCCCAAAAGCTACCTCAAATGTAACGACAAGAATAACCGACCTTTCAGAATAACGCCCTACTACTGGGAGCAGTGGCAGTTAGATGGAATGCCCCCCCAAGTGGTGCGTGACCCAGCTATGGGGGTTAATGGGCTGGTGAAAGCGACTAACCCATATAAGCCGTTTTGGGCGTTTGGTGGATTCCTGGGGTTTGCGCTTGCTGGGTGGATGCTGCGCCATTGCCAAGACGAGGAAAAACAGAAAGCTGTTTTTGTTGACATCGCCCAAAAACGCGATGCAGCAAGAGCAGAGATGGCCGCACGTTCCGAGTTGTTAGAGAGCTATCGAGATGTTGCGATCGCAGAAGTCCAACTACAAGCTGACCTGGATCTAATCGCTTCAGATCGCACTGTGGATATCCAAAAAGCCGAGATTTACGCTCACACTGAAATTGAAATCACCCAATTGGAGGCATCCGAGGCAATATTTTCGGCGCAAACGGCGGGGATGACCGAAGAACAGAAGGCAGAGTACATCAAGCAACTGCGTGAGATGAAAACGCCTTATCTACAAGGGAGTCAGACTTTACAGGGGACGATTGACCCCAACGATAAGGTAAAAGGAGAAAAAGACTTGACGGCGATTACAGGGGATGAAACCGTAACGACTGAACCGGGAGAAGCGAACCAGAAACAACCAGCTAATGAAACTAGCCCCACACTAGAGCCACTAAACCGTATCCTAGCAGCCAAGCGCTCAACCTTGATTGTGGGTGGTACGGGGGCGGGTAAGAGCGTTACTGAGAGCTATATGCTCACCAAGTTTTTCCAGCGCTTCCCACAATCTAACGTCTGGGCGATTGCCCAAAAGAATGACAGTTTTTGCGGTCTAGACAAGAAAGGACGGGTGTTGCTGTTTGACCCACTCTCTCCAGGAGCCGCAATGTCGGCAATTGACGAGGTTTACAACGTCTATGATCAGCGCCGCCGTTTTAGTGAACATCGTCGCCACGAGTTTGACAATCAGCCTGTGCGATTAATCTTGGCTGACTGGCACAGTATTTATGAAACCTGCAAGTCTGACCAGTGGTTTAGCCCCTATCTCAAGAAAATCAGCACCATAATTACTGTAGGGCGTGAGCTTAACGTGTGCTTGCTCATCGACACCCAAAGTTTTAACTTAGCTGCGCTGGGACTGGGTGACAGTAACATCAGAAAGAATCTGTACATCATTGCTCAGGGTAATTTCTCAGTTGAAGAGGATGGCACGGTTAATGACAGCTACTCTGTGCTACTCAATCTCATCACTAACGCCAAAATCGTTGATGATGCTGATGTTAGGGCCGCACTGAAGGCACAGTACAACCAACTTAAGCCTCAGTCGAAACAATTGGGGCAACCGTTGATTTTCATTTCAGTTGACCCCATGCAGCTAGATATCCTGCCAGATATCAGGCATTACAAGCCAGGGCAACACAAAGGAGTCAAGCTAGATGGGTATACACCAGAGCAGTTAAACAAAATCCTGTTGCTTGAGTTTGATATCGACCAACCACAACAGCCACAACCAGAGGTGATTGAAGACCAAGTGCAGTTAACTCAGTTGCAGCAACGGATTTTGAACTATCTACTAGGTAAGGGCTATAAGGGAGTGGATGATATCAGGGGGGCATTAAAACGCAATGGCTACAGCACAGAGCAGATTAGAGACGCACTCTCAGGACTAGCACAACTGGGGCGGGTAAGAAATGACGAACACGGCAGATATAGGGTTGTTGACTAATCGGGACAATCGGGACTTTTAGAGAAACACGCGCCTTCAACCCGCTTTGACACTACCTGTCCCCATTTTGTTAAAATGTTCCGAATGTCCCTAAGCATTATTAATCAACGGTTTTCAGTGGGGACGCTTCAAGAAAAGCCATTCTTCAGTGTCCCGAAAATTTAGATCGTCCCGAATATCCTAAAATAATCAACCCCAGGCACACACCTGGGGTTTTGGACGTGCCTTGGATTAATCTAACTCGCAATCACTAACACCCAATGCCCAATCACTGCTGCAATACGCCCAGAGCGCACAGTCAGAACATCGGCAGTCATTATTGAGATACAGCCAAACTTTAAGGTTAAGGGTCAACGGTTCAGTTCCGAGGAGTTGAAGCGACTGTTTAACGAGTTGGTGGAGAACAGTCTGGCCGTCTGGCTGGATGCCTCGACTATCGAAATCAGCCCAAATTGGACAGACGGACAGAGCGGACAGAAGTAGACATAATCTTTATGGAACAAGGGACAGAAGCGGCAGAGTCGTAGACAGACTAAAGACAGCAGACAGAAACTAAAAGCCCCTGATATATCATCGGGGGCAATAGGACTTTTAAGCTGTCAGTTTTATAATTTTATTGTTTTTAAAAATATGTTAAATATAATACAGATACCAACGATCAAATAAAATAAGAAATTATTTGTTTTTTCCAGCAGAGTATCTCCATCAAAAGTCTTGCTGTCTTTTGATTTTTTGAATGAGGCAACTCCAGGTATAACCAAAGTAAAAAGTTCAAAAATAGTTGTGGCACTGATGGCTTTTAATTGACCATGTAATAACCAGCGAACAAACAAAGGAATAATGAGGAGTCCGATAGAACATAAGATAGTTATACATAAGTCTTTTCTTGATTGCTTAATTTCATTTTTTCTCCCTTGTTTAATTTCTTCTTCTTTCTTAGAGTAAAAATCTTTTCTTTTCTCAGCAGGGAATATTTCAAAGTTGTTTTTACTCAGCTCTTTTGCAACATCCCTTCGTAAAAAAGCTTTAGGTCTAAACAATAATTCGTATACATCTTTTAATTGCGACATAATCATCATAGTACATAAATACTAATTTAGTAAAAATCAGAATACCGTTAGCCGATATAAATGTCAAATTTCTTATCATTGGTAGACAAATTGGTGTGGATGCTTGTGGTTTACTGTCAGGCTTCGCACCTGGGCAAAACAAGACTCATTCAGTCCCCCAACAGCTGGATAATGGTGTTGGTATTGGAAATTTCCTTTCTGTGTACGGGAAGATCGGCGATCGCTCTCTGACTACTGACTAGTTTTTGCTACTTGTTTCTGCTCGTTCTCCACTACCGGGAAATATCGCCGAGCATTAAGCGGTTTCTTCCACCCAGTCAACTCATACAGGTACTCATCAGGGTCAAGGTTGAGCATCGTAGCCCATTGATTGATTTGACTGCCGTTGATATTTATCCGCTCACACAGGTCGGTCTTGGTTAGCCCCTGTTTAGCATCAAGATCAGAATATGAGAATTTAATTTTGCCTCTAGGGATGTCCTCAACCTTCTCTCTGAGAGATGATAACCCCGCGTTTATTAGGGCTTGCCGTAGCCCATCTATTTCTGTTCTAAGCGAGTTAATCTCATCATTAAATTCCCTTTGTTGTTCGGCTACGGCTGCTTCTAGACCATCGATTTCGGTGGTTTTTACCTTAAGCTGTTTTACCTCTTGTTCAAGGTTCTCTGGCATCACTTCAATCGGAATATTGCCCTCTAAATAATGCTCAAGTATAATTGTGAGAGCCTGAGACGCTTTTTTTATTTTGTGTGTTTTCATCCACTTCTCTAAACTTGCGTAGAGGCTGAAGTCAAGGTATGCCGTCACTTTAGCGTGGTTATCTAACCAGTCTTTAGTTGCCATATACTGCTTATTCTGTATTGGTAATTTAAAGTCAGTTACGTTAAATTTAAATTAAATTAAAGTAATATACTGATGTGTTAATAGTAATTTACTAATGCGCGTTGGCAGCTTACTGCATCAGGTTAAGAGAATTAAAGTAATACACTAAATTTAAAAAGTGTCTGACTCTAAACGTCTAAACAGCAATAGGTATCTGACCTAGACGAAATAAGGTAAGCAGTTTTGAGCTATACGTAATTAAGTAAATTACAGCAGCAGATAAATTAAGGTACAGTCAGATAATTATTTAAATAAGTTGCTTGCTTTAATATACTTGTAGATTATTAGTAAACTAAAGCAGCTTACTAAAGTAAGTTACTATCGCTGAAACCCAGACTAATAGCGGGTGTTATCTTAAATGTGGTTGGTGGTAGCAGAACACATTAAAGGCAGGCGTGAGCTGTCGCTACCACAAGAGTCAGGGCAGTTAATTAGAATGAGATAGCCGACTTGCAATGCTTTTATAAGGGGGATAATGAGTCAGTCAGCAATCATTACCGCATCGCCAGATGTGATGAGTGGTACGCCAGTCTTCGCAGGAACGCGAGTACCTGTGCAAACCCTGCTGGATTATTTAAAGGCGGGAGAGTCCATTGATGATTTTCTAGACGGATTTCCCACAGTCAAGCGAGAACAGGTGATTGCTTTTCTGGAAGCCGCACAAGCGCAGATCCTGAAGCTGGTTGCATAGTGTGAATATTTTGATTGACGAGTGTATTGACCGAAGACTGGCAAGGCAGTTGTCAAACCATATAGTGAAAACCGTGCCACAGATGGGTTGGGCTGGCATCAAAGATGGAGAACTTTTGCGTTTAGCCGAAATTGAATTTGATGTATTTATTACGGTGGATCGCAATCTGCCGTTTCAGCAAAATTTGGCAGTTCTAGATTTAGCTGTTTTGGTATTGCAAGTGCCATCGAATCGATTAGCAGATATTCAACTGCTGCTCCCTAAAATTTTGGCAATTGTTGACACCGCACCAAAGGGTACAGCAACGGTGGTGAGTGAATAAAATCACATCTTGGGTGCAGTTGCTTATGAGCAGAGATCATACCATTCAGTGGTAATCACGCTGCTCTCCATAAGCTATTTTTATCAGACAACGGAATAATGCGGGTTCTGGCGTTCGTGCTTGAGGGCTGATTGATAAGTCTGGGTTAACCGGGTGTCATCCCTCACGTCAGATTAGGCTTTTTGGGCGTTTACATTGTGTTTGTGTGTTTAGACAATGTAGGCTAGACCCTATGAAAATAAACCGCTTCGGCAGGGCAGAAATCCTTACCCCTGACCAAATTAATGTCCTATTTACTGAGGGCTTTGTCAACCCACGTGATCGCGCTTTATTCGGCGTGTGCCTTTATGCTGCCTGCCGGATCAACGAAGCCTGCACTTTGGCAGTGAAAGATGTGTTTGGCAGCAACGGGGTCAGAGGCGTGTTAGTGCTACGCAGTGTCAACACCAAAGGCAAGCGAGACACCAGGGAAATCCAAGTGCATCCCAAGCTAAGGCAGTATTTAGAAGAGTACAACCCCAACCGCCGCAAGGAGTTCTTGTTTCCTGGTCGGCATGGGTTGTTACATATCCACAAGGTCAGCGCTGACAAAATCCTTAGAGATACCTGTGTGCGGCTGGGCATTGAGGGCGTTAGTACCCATAGTTTCAGGAGGACTGCGTTAACCAGGATGAGCGATGCCGGGATACCGTTGCGCCACATACAAGAGATATCGGGGCATCGGACTTTGGCGGCTTTGGAGCGATATCTGGGTGTAACTGAAAAGCAGAAGCAGAACGCGATCTCAGCTTTGGACTTTTGAAGAATGTAGGATTTGGTAGCTAACCGACATCGAAGCGGCAGGGAGGGAAGATTCAATAGTACTCTCGTCTCCACGTTTGGGCGAATTATTTACCACGTATAGGAAAATATATGAGAAAGAATGAAATAATTCCTAACACTGTCCCAACAATACTTACAACTTGTACAAAAAAACTACTTAAAGCACCAAAGAAGAACGAGGCAGCAAGTGTCAAAGAGACAAATAAAATCGTACCAACTATTGAAATTAAAAGAGGAGTTGTCCGAAATAAAATAGCTTTAGCACTTTCTTGAAAAATTGGTGTCTCTACTAAGTTAGAGTATTTATATTGCTTACCTTCATCTAACTCATGAATAAGAATCTTCCAAGGCTTACCAAAATCTGGTGTAATTAATAACTCAAACGTATATAAACTATTTATGTTTTCAAGAAGGCAGCAAGCTAGGATGTCAGCTATATAAATTTTAGATACTGGAGTTACATCAATAATAATATTTTTATTTTTTTTATAAATTGAAGAGATATATTGCTTTAATTCTAAATATTTAATTGGAGGAACTGTTTCACATCTAATATCATCTGATATGATCTGACTATACCAAGAATTGTATTTTGATTTAATTTCGGCAAGGTCATGATTATTATACTCATTACTTAAATCAATTAACGTATCTCTAAGGGTACCAGTATAATATCTATAGAATCCTGATGCAAGATCCTTAAGCAAATTATAAATATTTAACCGAAGTAAATTAAGTTTTACTTGCTCAATTTTATTGTCTTCTACTTGGATAAGAAAAATCTGATTTATCCCTTTTTTGAGCCAATGTACGATTGAATTAATATATATATCTGGTCTGTCAGTAGTTACAAATATGTACACACTTTTCAATTGTCACCGCCTCTAAAATTGATCACACGACCTTTGCCAGATACCTTTGCTTTTCTCAAAGAAACTAGTGCTTCAACTGATGTTTGACCTACACCAAATGACATGGTTTTACCGGTGGTTTTTAAAAAGAAATTGGAGTAGCAAACTAAGTTGCTTAAGATATTAAGATTTGCTTGAACCGTGAAGCATATATCGTCACCAGCTACATAAACTAAGGAAGCATTCATTTCATTTTGAGCAAACTCCGCTATTTTCTCTATAGCTGCCTTTACTTGAAATGAAAATTTACTAGCTTCTGCAAGATTCTCTGATAGTAAGTAAAAATCAATTACATCGCCTATATTGTCGCCATCACCTATACAAATAAGTAAATTTTCAGACACGATATCTCCAAATTATACTCATCATCTTAAATTTTAGTGCCATCTCATTTTTAAAGGCAAGCGGATTGGTGTAGAAGGAGTCAGCACCCATTAGTTTAGGCGGACTGCCCTCACGCAGATGTCCAGCGCGGGGATACCTCCCTCGAACTATTCAAGAAATATCTGGTCACAACGACCCCAAGACGTTGCAGCGTTCTAAGCGAGGTAACGCCAGAGTAGCAGCGTTTATATTGTGAGTAGAAACGCACCCATAACTTAGCCTTCACCTTTACTAACAAACCAATTTTCAACGTTTAAACCATTAAAAAACTCAAAATCCGAAATATTATTAGTTACCAAAATTAAATTATTACAGAAAGCAATACTCGCAATTTGACCATCTACAAAAGCAGGAGTTTTACCAATCTGGGATAATCTAGCCCTTTCTTGGGCGTGCCATTGTGCTGCCTTTAAATCATAATCAAATACTGGTAAATTTAAGACCGACTCATAAATATAATTTCTAAGATACTCTCGCCGCTTAGATTCTGGCAACCGCAAACAACCATATAGAAGTTCATGAACAACAACACTAGAAACAGCCACTTCTGACTTATAAATATCTAGTTGGTGTAAAACATTGGCATTAGGAATAGGACGTGCTGGCTCTGAAAGAATGTTAGTATCAAGTAAAAATCGTAAACTCATAAATCAACTTCTCTACCTACACTCTTGTCTCGTAAATCAGCGAAATCCTCATCAGTAAAGATAATCCCCTCGCTTTGGATTACCTGTCTAAATTTCTGTAGTCCCTGCCAAAATTTATCGCCTCTAGATTCCTCCTTTTTTTGGCGTAGAAACTCAAATAAATAGTCGCGTTCTTCTGTGGGCAAGTTATTAATAGAATTAATAATTTCTTGTAAATTCATCAATTAAGATCCTCTAAACTAAACCCCAACTTTGCTAACTGTATTTTAATCTGAGCAGGTAAGGTTCGAGGGTCGCCCCTCTTCCCTCCCCTAGAACTTCTCTTCTTTGATACAACGGTGCAAATATTTGCTATTGAAGCGCTAACCCAAAAGTTTGGAGAACCAGACACCCAGAAAACCAGAAAACCATAATAATGATGGAGAGCGGGTTTTGGAGTGTATGCCGACGAAGCCCCAACTTTTACCTCACCAAGAATCTAGTTTCGGCATAGCTCCAAAAACTGCAACCATTCACTGAGCGCATATAAGAGCCATTCATCTCAGTCTAAAGGGAGTCAGCACCCATTCGTTTAGGCGAACTGCCCTCACGCAGATGTCAAGCGCTGGGATACCTTTGAGAACTATTCAAGAAATCTCTGGTCACAGTGACCTGGGGACGTTGCAGCGTTATCTGGAGGTTACGCCAGAGCAGAAGCGTAAGGCTGTTTCGGTCATTGGGTTTTAGATTACGTGCTATAAAAAGATAACTCCAGCAACAGTTTTATTACAAATCTTTAATTGCCTATCTATTGAAAGTTTAGTAAGGAGTTAACCTTAACAGTTGACGCATTATCAACGCTCCCTCTTTGACATTATCCATCAGTATTTGTTGATCAGTATCAAAAATGTGTTGTACAACTTCTGAAGAATTAAAAACCTCGTAATCTAGAGGTGCGTCTGCATAAGGGTTATGAAATATATGTAAACCATCAAGTAATGTTTCATGATAGTTTCTTTTTTCATATATTTCAGGAATAGGGGGAATACCTTTGTCGTTATATCGAAAAACCTCAAACAATATAAAATTTGGGTCTTTGCTCAGTGCGCGAACCTTTCCAAAGGTAGCAGTGTTCGTAAATATCACAGCGCTTATGTCCTTCATTCGCTCATTAGCAAAATACCCTAAAGGAATTTTTGACCCATTTTGTTTTTCTATAAAATCTAAACTTTTAAAGCCTTCATCAGTCATGTCACAGGCATAAAGCACTCTTGTTATAGCTTGAATACTTTGATAGTAAAAAAATGGCTGTTCAAAAGGAGCAATGGCTACGACAAAAGGCAAGCCTTTTACATGAGCTAGATTTCCGTAACTCTTTTGATATTTCTCATACTTTGATACTAAAGCATTTGCTAACCTAATTGTTGCAACTTGAGCTACCAACTTTAAATCTAATTCTACATTCTGATCTAGAATTGTTTGAAGCTTTACCTCGTCATCCCATTCTGGAGGTGAATCTTTTGCGTTATTTGCCGTTGTCGCTTCAAGACAGAAGAACTTGTTTGGTGTTGTAACTACAAAGTCGGGGCTAGAATAAGAAAAATCAACTGTCAAATTTAGTTCTTTTAAACAAGCAAATATATATAGTTCCCAAAATGAGGAATTAAAGGTAGTCTGAAATTCTAGAATAAATTTGTTATCTCTATCCACAAAACCATCAGCCCATTCTAATAAAACCTCTTGGGCATATATATCTGGCTCTTGAATAAGCTTTAGAAAGTGTGGATGAAGTTTATCTTTTTTAAGAGGATTAAATAGCTCCATTTTAGTAATATTTGATAGACTCTCACGTGATTAGCATAACTCATTACATATAATCGTTTACACGATACTAAACGACAACTGCTGTTACATCTGTTAGTATCATTTAGATAAAACCAGATAACCAAATAACCAGAATTATGGTTAACCAGAAATATGTCAAGTCAAAAGAAAATTGTTACTATCACTGGGTACAAGGGAGGGGTGGGCAAAAGCACTACAGCAGTGCATCTTGCAACCTTCTTTAGTGAACTAGGTAAAACAGTTCTTGTAGATGGCGACCAGAACCGTACCGCCCTGGCGTGGTCAAAACGCGGGTCATTCCCCTTTCCTGCGGTGGACGAACGCCAAGCCCTCAAAGTAATTGCTGATGCTCAATTTGTGGTCATCGACACCCCAGCAAGACCTGACTCAGATGATTTAAAGGAATTAGCCAAGGGCTGCGACCTTCTAATACTGCCGACAAAGCCCGACATCGTAAGCCTTGAGCCAATGCTTTTGATGGTAAAAGATTTGGGAGAGGCAAACTATCGCTGCTTGCTGACTATTGTTCCTCCCTATCCCAGCAAGGAAGGTGAAACACTGCGTCAGGATTTGTTGAATGGAGGCATCCCCGTATTTGGGGCAATGATCCGGCGTACTGTCGGCTTTGAGAAAGCAGCAATGGCTGGTGTCCCCATTCGGGATGTTGATGACTCACGTTTAAAAACAGCTTGGGCTGATTACATCGCCCTCGGCAAAGAAGTTATGGAGATTTTGAAATGAGCAAGTACGGAGATTTGATTAAAAAAGCCAGAGAAACAGAACCAGATAACCAGGAAACCATAAGTACAGAAAACCAAAAAGATGGTTTACCAGAAGAAACTCCAGAGCTTGAACAGATGGTCAATCTGTGTGTCAAAGTCCCTCTCACCCAACGTCGCTACTGGATGTCTAAAGCCAAAGAGCAGGGAATTACCGTGACCTCAGTCATTATTGAAGCGCTAACCCAAAAGTTTGGAGAACCAGATAGCCAGAAAACCAGAAAACCATAACAATGATGGAGAGCGGGTTTTGGAGTGTATGCCGACGAAGCCCCAACTTTTACCTCACCAAGAATCTAGTTTCGGCATAGCTCCAAAAACTGCAACCCTTACAAGGGCGCATATAAGAGCCATTCATCTCAGTTTAAAGGGAGTCAGCACCCACTCGTTTAGGCGAACTGCCAGAGCAGAAGCGAAAGGCGGTTTCTGTGATTGGGTTTTAGGTTTGGTTCGGTCAGGAGCCGAGAAAGTGAAATATATGTAGCAATTTTTGGGAATTATAATAACGAACCTCTAAAAGGCGTTAAAGAGGTTTGGATATATAACCAGAGTGTAACCATGAATAAATTTAAATACTTATCTATTGCAGCATTCTTACTTATCATTTCAGCCTGTACACCTTCGGAAAAAGCAAAATTAGAGCCTTCATCATCTCAAGCAAATACTGCCGATACAACTAAGATTGAACTAGTTTCAAAAGCAGTTAACGGTAAAGTTAATCGCAAAGGTTGGGAAGTTAGCGTTACAGGTGTTAAATATGCAGGACAAAAAATTCAAGGAAAGTACACGACACATGAAGCAGCTGAAGTTTGGACAGTGGTTTCTGTAACTGTTAAAAATACAAGTGCCAAAAGACAACGAAATGATGACGCATTGTTATTGCTTGCATTCCCAAAATTAGTTGACTCAAAAGGCAACGAATACGATAGTAAAGATAAGGAGATAAAATATGATACTGATTTGTTAAGTAAACCTTTCTCTCCAGGTGAAGCTCGTTCTGAAGATTTCCTGTTTGACACACCTAAAGGTATTAAGGTAGATAAACTTATAATTCAAGATGAAAATTTTAAATCTATCTCTTTAAAACTTTAAATTATCATTTATTCAATAACAGTATAAATACCAATTTACTATATGAATCTAAGAAATTTTCAACTGAAAATTTTAGAAAATTAGGTTAAGTTATCGTACATAAATTAAGCCTTGAGGCAATGCAGCGCAAGAAAGGTGAACAGCATCAGTCATGATTCCCATAAATGCTTTCACGGGTAAACGCTTCTGGCGGTAAAACTGGTATTTGTTCCGCTCCTATTGCTAATAATTTCATATCCGCTGACCATTGCTGTGGGTCAAAAGTACGCTTTGTACCAAGCTTGGCACTCTGTTGTTTCTGTCCGTGTGATGTGCCGAAGATATCCCTTTCAATTAAATCACGGATATACGCTGCTCTGTCGCCTCCAAAGTGACTCACTCGCTCATCAATTAGCCGCAGAAGAGGTTCGCTTATTCCAGTTACCTCAATTTTGTTATTGTCCATGTGGTTTTTCAGTGATATACATATTTAAATTATGGCTCTTTGTGAATGGAACTGGATTCTAATTATTAGCTAAACACTTATTTACTAAAGAAAGAAACGAGGAGCAGTACCAATCCCAACTTACTCAACATTTGTGAGCGTTTCCAGTTGTATAAGTAGTTTCTCTATCTGTTTGCGCTTCTTCGGGTCTGACCAAATGCGCGATTTTCTTAGTTTAGTAGTCGCAGCAGTAAAGCGCTCTTTGTAATTGTTAGACTCCGTGTTTTCGGTAGAGGCGGCGGCTTTCTTCTCACTAAT
>NZ_CP151106.1 GCF_038096175.1 Nostoc sp. UHCC 0302 | reverse complement strand
GTTGCTTTGATATATTCTCATTGAGGTCTTGGTTGCCTCTATTGTAAAACTATGCTGTTTATTATCGACTCGGACTAGTCCTTCATAATCGCTTTTTAAAAACTCTATTAAATTATCGGTGCCTGTTCCTTTTTCTTCCGATTTGTTTTCTGTTATTGCTGGAAAGCTCATTTGTGAAGTGTGTCCACACACTGCTGTGAAATTTTGGTCTTGTTTTATAAACTCATACATTTCTTTTAATAAGTTTTCGCCTCCCATAAAAGATTCTACGGCGTATAAGTATGTCATCATCATTGATTTAGGAGCGTATGTTCTCATTTCTAACTCCTGTAAAGAAAACCCTTTCTCTTTTGCTATTTCTTCTAAAATTGTTTTGATCATGTTCGGCTTGTCTTCAGACTTTTCTGGGGTATTCTTGCCTTTTTGGGTGGTATCTGATGACATCATCATTCTCTGGATTCGTGCATCCGAGCCGCTCCTCTCCGTTTTTCCAACGACATATCGCTCGGTATTGGCTTTTTGCTGCACTACATGAGTCAACTCATGCGCCAACAACTCCTGACCATCTCGACTCCCCGGCTGATATGCCCCCTGCCGAAAGAACACATCCTGTCCCGTCGTAAACGCCTTCGCCTGTATCGATTGATTTAACTGGTCAGCCCGAGTATCTGTGTGAACCTTCACCCCACTGAAATCAGCCCCAAAAGCCTGCTCCATCGGTGACTTGATACTATCAGCCAGTGGTTGTCCGCTACCCCGTGCCTGTTGTATTGATGTTTCCAAATCCGGTGATGTAGCCATACCTCCGTCTGCTACACGCTGTACCATCGGCTTCATTTGCAGTTCGTCTTCCGACAATGGCAAGGATTCTCTCTGTATCCTGCGCTCCGGTTTCATTTGTAATTCTTCTTCTTCGAGCAACGACTCACGCTGAACTTTTTCGCCCTGTGATTGATGAATCCGTTGCACTACTTGACGTGCTGTTTCATCAGCCTCTTGCTCATACTTATCTCCAGGCTCTCCAATCGTCAGCTTTGCCTGAATTGGAGTTGATGTCTGTGGTCTCAAGAGTGGGATATTGGCAATATTATGACCAAATTGAGTTGCGTGTGATAGTCGAGAATTCAATAATCCGTCCATCTTGGCTTGCAAGACAGTTAGGCGCTCCTGTCCTTCAGGCGTAATCTTGCCATACTTCGCTTGTATTTCTAGTCCGGTTGCCTCCATCTGTTGTTCTGCAAAGGCAACATCTTCTATATCAGTTGATGTCTTTGCTGCACTTGATACTTTTGCGGGTTGACTAGCAAACGGTCTATACGCTAGTTGAGAGTGTGAGTTTGGGGAAAGGGAATTGGAATAGATAGATGAGTCAGTCTTTGACAATTTTGTTTTGTGCATTGTTTTTACAAGTTCATGATTTGCAGTCAACCTGATATCTTTCACTGATGTCAGGAAAATCTAGAATATTTTGAGTAAAAATCTAGGTAATTAAGGTTACAAAATGCCAAAAACCAACCACTGGATCACAACAGCCACGAAATTGAGTCCTAACAGGATTTAAAAACTGGTTTTTACCTTTATTGAAAAGAGACTTGTGAGCTATTTTAGTTTTGGCCCAGAACTAAGTATCTTAGTTTTCTCCAGCCTTTATGTAGCATATCAGTTCTTGTCACAGTTCTTAATAACACAAGTATTAACTTCTAGGCGGCGAAGCGAAGTGTCTGCCGATGCCTGCACAGTTTTGGGTACTCATCAACGAGTGGATTTGTGGCAGTGGCAGACACCGCTCTTAATTGAGCGAAGCGGTTAAGAGTTGCACCGTCACCTAGAGAGACATCCCTTTACTTTGTCTTCTTTCTTGTCGCTCTGCCTCTTCTCTTATTTGTTGCAAGATGCGCTCTGCTTTTTGCCAAAGCTGAATATCTTCTGACTCTATTTTCCCCACATTAATCAGTGAATACTCAAGCTCACCTGACTGGTTTCGGTTAACTTTCACTCGAAAAATTTCACCTCGTTCATCATGGGTAAATACCAATTCCTTACCCTGTCTCTCCAGAGTTGCACGTTTGAATCTAAGGCTATTTGAGCCACTTTTTCTTAACTGCCAGTTGATTAATTCAACTGCAATAGGCACTGCGGACGCTAATAATTCCGATTGTAATGACTGTTTTTGGTCGAGTTGCTGTTCTATTTCTGACTCTTGAGTTGCTAGTTGATTGCTAGCGATTAGTACCAATTTTCTGGCTTCATCATGAGTCCATCCGGCTGGACTGGCTGTGATAATTTCTTCAACCTCTTGGGCTGGTTTATTATCTAATAGCGCCCGTATAGCAATTTCTTTGTCTCGGTCAGTCACTAATAAGTTTTGCAAGTCGGCGCTGTAATAGTTGTATAACTCGGCTAAAAGATTATCTTTTAGGTTTGGTTTATCTGTGGTTATAGTTGGAGTTTGATTAAGAGCAATTGCATCCACTGGTTTTTGCGATCTATGGAGTTGCTCCAAACAAACAATCGCTGCTTCCAGGTCGTCGAATATTGTTCTTCCGGCTTCTAACTGCTGCTGAGATTGAGAAAGTTGTTGTGTTAATTCTAATACCGTTTCAGTTAATGCAGATTCAATAGTCGATTGCTCAATATAATCAGAAATTGATGAAATAACCCGATTCTCTCTAATGGATTGCAAGTCATTAGCAAGGGCTGCATCTAAGTCATTGAATGTAGCTTTAGCTGTAATAAGTTGTTCTTTGTATTGAGAAAGTTGTTGTGTTACCTCTAATATAGTTTCAGTTAAAGCCGATTCAATGGTAGATTGTTCAACATAGTTAGAGATTGATGAAATAACCCGATTCTCTCTGATGGATTGCAAGTCATTAGCAAGTACAGCATCTAGGTCATTGAATGTACTTCTAGCTGTAATAAGTTGTTCTTTGTATTGAGAAAGTTGTTGTGTTACCTCTAATATAGTTTCAGTTAAAGCCGATTCAATGGTAGATTGTTCAACATAGTTAGAGATTGATGAAATAACCCGATTCTCTCTAATGGATTGCAAATCATTAGCAAGGGCTGTGTCCAGGTCATTGAATGTAGCTTTAATTGTAATAAGTTGTTCTTTGTATTGAGAAAGTTGTTGCGTTAATTCTAATACTGTTTGGGTTAATGCTGATTCAATAACAGATTGCTCAACATAGTCAGAGATTGATGAAATAACCCGATTATCTCTAATGGATTGCAAATCATTAGCAAGTACTGTGTCCAGGTCATTGAATGTAGCTTTAATTGTAATAAGTTGTTCTTTGTATTGAGAAAGTTGTTGCGTTAATTCTAATACTGTTTGGGTTAATGCTGATTCAATAACAGATTGCTCAATATAATCAGAAATTGATGAAATGGCTTTTTTCTCTGTATGGGATTGTAACTCAGTAGTAATCGCCGATTCGAGGTCGCCGAATGCGGTTATACCTGCTGATAGCTGCTGCCGATATTGAGAAAGTTGTTCTGTTAATTGCGGTAACCTTTCGATTAAGCTTGACTCAACTACTGACTGTTCAATAAACTTAGCAATCGTATCCACTGCTTTTTGTGATAAGAGCCGTTGCTCCACATCAGCAATCGCCGCGTCTAGGTTGTTGAATGCGGTTCTTCTTGCTTGTAGCTGCTGCCGATATTGAGAGAGTTGTTCTGTTAATTGTGGCAACGTTTCAAGCAAGGTTGGCTCAACTACTGACTGTTCAATAAAGTCAGCAATCGTATCCACTGCTCTTTGTGATCTAAGTTGCTCTACATCGGCAATCGCTGCGTCTAGGTCGTTGAATGCGATTATTCTTGCTTGTAGCTGCTGCCGATATTGAGACAGTTGTTCTGTTAATTGTGGTAACGTTTCAACCAAGGCTGACTCGACTACTGACTGTTCAATAAAGTCAGCAACTGTATCCACTGTTCTTTGTAATAAGAGCTGTTGCTCCACATCAGCAATCGCCGCGTCTAGGTCGTCGAATGCGGTTCTTCTTTCTTGTAGCTGCTGCCGATATTGAGAGAATTGTTCTGTTAATTGTGGCAACGTTTCAATCAAGGAAGGCTCAACTACTGACTGTTCAATAAAGTCAGAGATTGTATCCGTTGTTCTTTGTGATAAGAGTTGTTGCTCCACATCAGCAATCGCTGATTTGAGGTCATCGAATGCGGTTCTTCTTTCTTGTAGCTGCTGCCGATATTGAGAGAGTTGTTCTGCTAATTGTGGTAAGGTTTCAATCAAGGAAGACTCAACTACTGACTGTTCAATAAAGTCAGAGATTGTATCCGTTGTTCTTTGTGATAAGAGTTGTTGCTCCACATCGGCAATCGCCGCGTCTAGGTCATCGAATGCGGTTCTTCTTGCTTCTAGCTGCTGCCTGAGTTGAGACAGTTGTTCTGTTAATTGTGGTAACGTTTCACTTAGGGAAGACTTGGTTACTGACTGCTCAATTTCTTCAAGTTCAAGGTATCGGGCAATTGCTGTAATAAGAGAGAGCGACTGACTTTCGACTCGCTCACGTTCTTGGACTGGGCTACCTGTTAGCACCGAATCTTCTTGTGAGGTTTCTAGTTGCCGATTGATAACTGGCCGTTGAGCAAGATTCTTCAACAGATGCTCAATATGCCCGTCATCCCTTTGGGGCTGATAGTCAATCCCTTTATGTTTCTGCAATCCAGGAAAAGTATAAGCTGCACCTAATGTTGTACCACTAAATTTTTGACCATTCCATGAGTACGAGATGCCTTTGCTTTTGCCGTTACGTGTTAAGCCATGACGAACTTCTACACCTTGTAATTGCAATCGCTCAACCAGTTGGGGCATAGTTGGTTTATCTACTGTGGCGCGGTCGATTAGTTCCTGAAGTTGTTGCTTAATGGGGCGCTCTTGTGGCGTTAAGCGCTCGCCATTAGTAAATTCTTCTTGTTCTCTTTCTAGGCGTTTTTGTTGTCCAATACTGGGATTACGCGATAATTTATCGTGACTACTTTGGGTTTGTTGTAAACTGTAGTCTCGTTCTATTTGACGGATAATGTTTTCGCTGCGTTTGTAATCCCAGCTATCATGTACAATCTTGCCGTTGTCTAAACGGATGCGGCTGGCGCAGATATGTATGTGGTCGTGTTCGGTATTGCTGTGTCTGTAGACAACGTACTGATTACTGTCAAAGCCCATCTCTTCGAGATAGCGGTTAGCGATTTCGTTCCAGGTTGGTTCATCGAGTTGTTCACCCTGTGGTAGTGATAATGATGCGTGGTACACTACTCGGTCAGCTTCTGGGTTTAATTGTCGGGAGATTTTGAATTCTCTGGCCAGTGCGCGGGCATTGTTATTGCCCATGTTACCACCAATAAGTTTGGCATCTTTTTGATTTTCAAGATAGTCCAGCAATCCGCGAAACCCTCGCCCTTTAGTCTGGTTGCCAATCATCAGTTTCCTTGTCCGATTCTTCGATAAAGGTATTGGCTATTTCTTGTTGGCAGTGTCGCAGTAGCTCTAGTATTTCTTGTAACAGTTCTGGCTCTGCTGGCGGTGGCAGTTGCATTTTGATAGCGGTATTGGTGGCTTTAGCCAGTTGATTGATGTTATTACCGATGCGGGCAAGTTCTAGATAAGTAGCAAGAGTAACCCTGCCCAGTCGCGGCGGTGGTGCTGGAATTGGTCGCAATAACATACAGCGTCTTGTCAACTCTCCCAAACTCATACCCGTGTCAAGAGCTTTAGAGCGAATCATTTCATATTCAATAGGACTGAATCGCGCTTGCAGCATTTTGGTGCGGAGTAGGGAAGAGGAAGAACGCTTGGGCATAAATTGTACCAGACAAGGGGCAACTCTTTGAGGGGGTTTCCAAAGGGGGAGACTTCCCCGCTTTGGCAAGCCTGCCGAACCGAGCGCTAGCGAGGTAGCCCGTAGGGCTAGGCATGGCTTGCTTCTTACCCACGTTTCGGGAGGGGAAAATATAAGAGCAACAACACACGGGGGGTCACAGTGCGGAATTCACGGCTACCACTACGATGATATTACTAACGAGTTGATGTGAATTACAGAGTGGCTAATTATTATTGATTACTGTATGATTTTTTTTGATACCGCTTCGTGAGCTATTTTACAGGCTCTAGGCAATCAAAGTTTGATTATTCACGTGAATATCTATTGCTAATTATTAATTATTTGTTGCATAGCTAATAACCTGTCTTTAGATAGATGCTTCGTGTAAAAGCAAAGTTTTAAACATAAACATTAGTTTGAGTTTTACTTTTGTGACTAAAGACAATATTCCTAAGTCGAAGATTCCAGAGGCTATTGATGCTCTACGTGCTTTAGGTACTAAGGAATTAGATGATATTCCAGCACGAGAGGCTATTAGAAAAATGCGCCGTCAGATTGAAAGGGTACTTCGTCTTGGCTATAGCTATGAAGAAGTATCTGAAACTTTAGCTGGCTTAGATATCAATATTAGTGCAGAACGTATCCGTTATTTACTTAGCGATATTCGTCGGTCTACACGCAAAAAATCTTCTCCCCCTCCTAGTCAAGAGAATACCGATACACCAGTTATTGATGAGCCGACTTTAGACGAGAATTCTGCAACAGAGCCTCAAAGTGAGCAGCCTGTTCAAAAATCTCAATCACAACCAAAATCAAAACCAGCTTCATCAAAATCAACCAATACTAAAACAACAAAAACTGCTAAAAAGACCTCTGATGTTCAAGCGAGTGAAAATCAAAATCTCTCTCGCCCTGCTTTTGTGCCTCAAATCATTTCAGATGAGGATTTGTAGATGGTAGTTAAATCTAAGGCTACGGCTGACCAAGCTCAAGAAAAAAAGCCTGATAATCAGCCTAAAACTGTTGGGCGCTTGGTGTTGGTGACTGGTGATAAGGGCGGGACTGGTAAAAGTGTCGTGGCTAGAATTCTCCTCGACATTTACCGCCACAGAAATATTAACTGCATCGCTTACGAGTGTGACCAGTCAAATCCTCAGCTTTATCGGCACTACAATAAGGTGGCTCCTGGGGTGTCAGCGTTGAAACTTAATCAGCGCGGTGGTGCTGATGCTTTGCAGGATGATTTGAAGCGTCTTTCTCCTAAAGTTTCTCTGGTGGATCTACCTGCTGGGGCTGCTGAATATTTTGAATCGGTAGCGAAGGATATTTTTCTGTTTCAAAATGCCCAGCGTTTGGGTTATCGCATCACTATGGTGTCGGTTTTGGGTCGGGTTAAAGATAGTGTATTGCAGTTAAAACGGCTGGTGGATTTCTGCGGTGACAAAGTTGATTATGTGTTGGTAAAAAATCTTTACTGGGGTGATGAACACAAGTTCACTCGTTACAACAATTCTAAAGTGAAGCAGGCTGTAGAAGCGTTGGGGGCAATTGAACTGTTATTGCCTGAGTTATATGACGATATTTTTGACCTCATCGACTCTAAGGATCTGACTTTCAGAGAAGCACTAGAGCATGACGATTTTAGTTTGAGTAATCAATCGAGAGTTTATGGCTGGATTGATGCGGTTGAGACTGAGTTTAATCGTGCGGCTATACAGTTAGGGTTAGAGTAATGGCTGTGAGTAATAGTAACGGGAATGGTGCAGTATCACATTTAGATAGATTGCTGTCAGAAAAGCCGCCGGAATTTCAAGCCAAGGTCTTACGGTTTGCGTTGGATTCTGGGATGAAACAAGATGACCCAGCATTTAGGTTAGTGCAGTATATCGGGTACTTGGCGCAGTTGACAGAAACTGCACCGAATGATTGGAAATTGTTATTTGAAAATTTACTCTTAGAGCTAAACCAATGGACTCAACTGACAGCGGAGCAATTGAAGACTCAAGCCGACCACACGGAGAATATCAAAAACCTAGCGACCAGTTGCAATCAGCTAGGGACAGCCTTGAGCGCATTAAATCTAACGTCGCAGCAACAACTCAAGCAATTAACGAGCTTAACCAAACTCTCCGAGAATTGGAGCAATATCTCCCCACAGCAACCAGAGAAATTGAGCCAACCGTTGCAAGAACAATTAGACCAGATTCAAATGAGCATCTCTCTACTGAACCGAAAAGACGGGGAATTGGCCGCTAAAAGGTGGGTTAGAGCTTTTATGATCTGGCTTGTCTCTCCAGTCACATTTTTTATTCTGTTTTGGTTTTATTCACACATGACCCCAATACCTACTCCCGTTGAAACTACCGAGTCTCTACAGAAGATTTTGAAACAGACTGATTGGGCTAATACCAAGCTTCAACGGGTTGAGAAACGTTTGGGAACAGATCCTAATCAGAGACGGCGGTAAAAAATTCCTGCTGAAAACGCGATTTAAAACACGTGTATCTGCATTACGTGAAATAGCTGTAACCCATCACCAAACAGCGAGGTAATGGGGTCAAGTAACTGAGAAATTCATATTGTCTACGAACCAGATTACTGGGTATGCTTTATTCATGTAGCTACTTGCTACTATCTATTTACAGCCTACACTTACAGAACTTTTAAAACATTATCTGAAATAACATATGCCTAAACTTTCTACAAGAATTGTTTTAATAAATATTTTGATAGGCTTTGCTGGTCTATTGATTGCTTATCTAGGTAATCAATTACCACAGATAACAGAGTATTATGTGGTTTTTTTCTTACTAATTGATATTGTAGTTGTTCTTACTTGCTTTACATCTCAATCTAGTCAATTGCAAGAAGAAAACTATTTTAGTGTTTTTATTATTTCTACTATATTAGGGTTACTTTGTGTTTTAGGAGGGAGTATTCTTTATCTTTTTAAAAGCAGCAAATACCTACCAATTTCATTTAGTCAAGTAAATTCTCAGATATACTTTTTGATTATAATCGTGGGAAATGTTCTTTCAATTGGGTCATTCCTTTGGGAACGAATAACAGGAAGAAAATCTTTATCTGTAGAAGAAAATACTTACAATCTATACTACAAAAAATTGGGTGATTCACTAAAAGAAGGGTTGTGGAAAAAAGCTAATGAACAAACTGTTGCTCTAATGTTAAAAGTATCTGGTAGAGAAGAACAGGGCTGGTTAGATAAAGAATCTATAAGAAAATTTCCCTGCAATGAATTATACGCTATTGATCAGCTTTGGGCTAAATATAGCGTAGGACGTTTTGGATTTAGCACACAATTAAGTATCTGGGAAATGGCTGATAAAGAATGCTTAAAATTAAGCGAGGCGATTGGATGGAGAAAGATAGGTAAGTGGATTAATTATTCCGAGCTAAATTTTGACTTGAAAGCAGAAGAAGGACACCTACCTGCGTTTCTATTGTATGGAGATGTATGGCAGAATAACGTAGAGTTATTAAAAAATCAAAAAAAAGAAAATGATTCTTACTTAAAGAGGCTTGAGGAGGAATTGAACTATCTAGAAATCGAAAAGAAAAATAAGGATAATCATCACAAAGAGATTTTACAGGAGATAGAAAATCATTTTAAATTATCAGAAGTTAGAAAAGAACAAGAAATTTTGAATATTGAGTTAGAAAAACTAATGCCTATATATTATAAAACTGAGAACCAGTTTTATAATATAAATGATTATTTAAAAGATATAAAATCTAGAATGGAAGAACACCCTTTCAAGTTTTTGGATTTAAAGATAGAAGAACTAAAATCATTTATTATAGAAAATCATTCTTTAATCAACGAGAAGAAAGAAAGTGGTTTAATTCTTAAAATAAATTTTGATTATAATCATTATATGACAGTTCCAATTAAAGAAGCTTTTGAATATTTAGAAAGAGAGTTGAAACAATTAGAATACTATAAAGAAGAAAAAAATTTATTGTTAAAGAGGTTGGAAGAAAGGGAAGCCGAATATGAAGAAAAGTCTTTGGTGCTTAAAGATTTGAATAGACAGTTGGAATATATAGAATCAAAAATGCAAGAAAATTATCGCTATTTGAGTCAAACAAGGGATATTTCAAGTCATTTATCAATTAGTGATGAAGAATTATTGAATCGAAAAAGAAGTTTGGAAGATCAAATGCTAAGAGATGAGCAAGAAATTTTGAGTGAAAAAACAAAACTAAAAGATGAAAAATCAAGGATTGAAGATGAATATAAATCCAAAAAGTTTATACTTGACGAAGCTTCAAGAGAAATTATACGAATTTTTTTTGATCGCTTCAAAACTTGTAAAATTAATGTTGAACACTCCTACATTTCAACTTTTAATTAAGAAATGCCTTCACGAGTTTTTCTTAGAGGCAGGTCAGAGAAACATTTCTCTAACCATGCTTTTTAATCCCAGTCAGGTTGTGCTGACTGCGATGGCGTTCTGCCCAGCGTAGTCGATGAGCTACGCTCCGCCGTAGGCGATCGCACCATATTCTTAAATTTTGTAAAAGGTGCATCAAACAGTAGCTTGGTTGTGCCTGTGGCCCCATCACGGTTTTTAGCAAGGATAATCTCTGCAATTCCCTTATCATCCGTATTTTGTTCGTAATATTCGTCACGATACAACATAATTACTTTGTCCGCGTCCTGCTCAATTCCGCCGCAGTCACGCAAATCAGAGAGAATGGGGCGTTTATTATTACGGGTTTCTACCGCTCTTGATAATTGCGAGAGACACACAACTGGGGTTTGTAACTTCATTGCTAAACGCTTCAACCCACGTGTGAGCTTTTCTATTTCATTGTTTCTGTTACCCCCACCGTTGCCATCCATCAGTTGCAGATAATCGACGACGATTAACCCCAAATCACGGCGCTCTTGTGCCATGATTTTACGACACTCAGTCTCAATGTAGGTCAATGGTGGGTCTGGGCGGTCATCGAGGTAAATAGGTAACTCTGATAGTGTACCAATGCCCCGTGATAGTGATTCCCATTGTGTGTTAGAGATGCGCCCTGTTTTCAAGTAGCCGCTTTCTATGCCTGCCTCGCTTGAAAGCGCTCGCATGGCAATCTGTAGTTTTGACATCTCTAAACTGAACACGACAACCGGAAATTGATATGCGGACGCTAGATAAAAAGCTATCTGAGCGCCGAACGCGGACTTGCCCATCGCCGGACGACCAGCAACGATGACTAAATCATTGCGGTTGAATCCGCAAGTCATTGCATCAAGGTCATAGAAGCCAGTGAGAATCCCAGGTAACACCTTACCTTGGCTACGGTCTTCAATATCCTCAAACAGATCAAAAATTACATCTCTTATGTGACTAGCCCCCACAGTATCAGACGAACGCTGCAAGTCATAAATAAAGCCCTGTAATTGTTCAAAGGCTTGCTCTAAGGGCATTTCTTCATTGGATTTGTGCTGCAACTCAACTGCAAGGCTTCCAAGTCTACCCAATTCCCGGCGCTTCCATTTTTCTACAACCACAGCTGCGAGCGCATCAATGTTAACTGCTGATACAGTCCTGTCAACCAGCGATGCTAACTTGTTTCGCCCGCCGATAATTTCTAACAAACCATTATCAGCTAAATAATTCGTGATCATCAACAAATCTGTGGGCAATTCTTGGGCATTCAGTCTCTGCGCTGCGTTGTAGATTCGACCATGAGCGCTGATATAGAAGTGATGAGGTTTCAAAATGTCGCGGACACGTTCTATGGCTTGAGGGTCAAGCAAGATGCCGCCCAGTATCGCCTCTTCAGATTCAATGCTTTGTGGTGGTAGCTCCGAAGCTGTCGTGGCAAAAGGAATTACGTTGTCACTGGAGTACATATTAATCTTTGATTGAAATTAGGTCTAAATTTTTACAAGTTATCCTCAAGCAAATACTCGCCGTAGCGTGATTGTCGTTCCATCAATCGGGAATATCTACAAATCTTTCAGGAAACTTGGCACTCGCCCATTCGTACCATTTGGCAGATACTTTATGCTCGCAAAACTTAGATAGTCCCTCAGACTGGAGCATATTGTAGTAGTGATCATGCTTCCACGCCTCCCAACTGGGAAAATCGTAGCGCTTACGCTGTTTCTCTACTTCTGCGGGGTCATCAGCGAATTTGCTAATTTTGCGCTCTAATGTCCTGCAAGCTGCTTTCCATTGCTCGAATAAGCAAAATATCTCTGTACTACCTTCATCTTTTTTAGAAAGCACTGTGGCTACGTATGGGGCAACGTTGTTAACGTCTTTACCCTGCGAACGCTGATAGGTCTGATAGTAAAGCAGGAAATCCACTTCTTTAATTGGGTCTGAACTGAAAAATAAGCTTTGAGAATGGTTCTCACGCGCCGCGCCGGAATAATCAACCTCATGAGTGGATTGCGAGTTTGTTGCAGAGACTTTCTCTTTATTAACAGCGTAGTGCGTATCTGGAAGTGCTTTGTCCTGTCCAATTTCTTTATTCCCCTCTTCCTCCTTTTTCTCTGTCCCTCCAGTGATCGATTGAGTTAATGTTATTTCTTTAATCTTATTAGAGGCTGGGAAGGTTTGCTGTGAATGGGTTTCAGGCTGACCATCATACATTTCATGCACTACCCCATTCATTTTTTGCACCATCCCATTCATTTTTTGCACTATCGGTAGGCTTGTATTATTTGGATCATGCAAATTTTGCACTATCGGTGAGTTTGTATTATTTGGATCGTGCAAATTTTGCACCACGGAAAAATCTTTTAATAAAAGTTCTCCGACTTTTACGGGGTCAACGCGATAAAACTTAGCTGCATTACCCTTGGTAATGCCGGGTTGACAGGAAATTACATATCCTTGTTTTTCTAGTCCTAGCAAGAGATTTTGAATACCTCGCGCCTTACCGAGCGCTGGATACTTTTCTTCCCACTCTTTATAAGTAGCGCTAGTCCACCATTCCCCGTGATGAAAGTAGCCACGTTTGTTGAGTTTGGCATTACTTAAGCACCAGCTTTCAATAACTTGAATTAACAAAGCCTGGTTAGTGCCTACTGTGTTCGCAACGCTCCAATAGAGCTTAGTGTATGCAGGCTCATAGCCGTGAGTAAGTCGATAAGCCGTAGCCGCAGTTGCTGCGGTCGCTTGTTCTACGCTTTGAGATTTCATTTTGTAGCATCCGAATGATTTGTAGTAATTTCGGATAACTCCAACTGTTGCAACGCGACCGCAGAACTGGTTATTATAGTATTGCGATCGCGGTCAACTCAAGACTTCCACATCTTTAGGAGTTACCGCTATGTTTAGTCAAATTACAGAACCCGCTTAGATTCCCGTCCGAGCGGGTTTTGTCGTTGAACCAGGGGCAAAAACATTATTTAATTGTCCTTGCTCTGTGAGATCCGTTTGCGCCTCTGCGCTTCGTTGCTTTCCTGTTTCAGCCTCCATATCCGCAGGTTCGCATAATTAATCCCGTAGATGGGGCAGAGATCAGAGCCAAATTTACTCTAAACACGCTTTATACCGTTGTTTGGTTGATTTCCTTCGGTAAAATTATCTCCTTATTTTTGCTGTGAGCGATCGCGGCGTGCGTTTGCTGCCTCAGCCAGCATGACTTTTATCTGCTGATTGACTGAACGCTTTTCTTCTTTGGCGAGCGCTTCGATTGTTGCGTAAAGCTCTATCTCGTCATCTTCACTGAAATAAACATTTACTCTTTTTTTCTCCATGTGTGAGTTTTAGCTCTTTTGTGCCATACTCACACAATTTATCACGCTACTCCTTGACATTATTGTGCTTTCTTGTGCTATATTAGCACACAGGAGAACGAAAAACAGTAAGGGCTAGACGTAAAACACTGCGGACTCCTCAAGACGAGGTTGTTTAAAACTCTGAAACGTTCACATAATAAACATCCTATAAACTCAAGTTGAATCTGCGGTCGCGGTTTATATCTGCGTTCGGAATACACTTCTGCACCGTAATGGAGAGGGCAAGAGTGGTCAGATTTTCTTGGTTTTCTACTGCCGTAGCTGGCAGTAATTAGCTAGTAGAAAAGCCATGAATCAGAAACGAATTGTATTACCTCAAGACTTGATACCCCTTGCTGATCACATTTGCAAGGAAACAGGCATTTCAACACACAGTCAGCTATTTGTGCTTTTGCTCAAGAATTACGGCGAGCGCTTTGTCAAAGCAGTAAAGGAGGCTTAAACGATGCATATTAATCTACGCAACCTAGAAGCAATCAACGAACTACCTCTTGAGAAAGTAATGCTTAATCAAAATCAAAGAATCAGATTAGAAGCAATAGAGCGCTGGCTTAGAGAAATCCGAGATTCAGAGGAATTCAGCCAACTGGAATACTCTCCAGATATAACTCTGGGCGATGCAATCCAAGCAGTAGGCGAACTACTTGATTTTCACGTTCCCTATGATTACAAGCCCTTCGGTGCGAACGCTACGCGAACAAATTTTACTGATGACCAGTGGCATTCATATCTAGAACAAAAGCCAGTAATGAACTTTCGCCGTATGATTCCTTGGCGTAAAGAGATTGCGAGCTTCATTCAATGTGCAGCGTCAGAAGTAGCAATTCTGAGCTTACTAACTACTAGTTTTATGGTTGTTGGTACAATATTATGTTACGGCGTTGACCGCATTGAACAAAGCAGAGCCTCGCAATATCAGCAGACATGGATTTACAACGCCAAAATTTTTGAAGGAATCGCTATTGCATCAATCGCGGTCTTCCTGGGTGCAAGCTTGATGGCTGCGTGTGTTACAGGAGACAATAATGATGATTGATAAACAGCTTGTAGGATGCGTCACGCTGTTGACCCAGAGCAAAACTTACTGGATTAATGGAAACCTGTACAGATATTTAAGCAGTAGTGACAGTATCAAACACACACAGTACTATTTCCGGACTTTACCGCGTCAGTCTAAAAGTGCTGACTTAAAGCTCAATCGTGACAAAGTGCTGAGGCGCTGCTATGAAGTGCCGAGCTTATACAACCAGCACACAGCAGAGATAAGTGCGATTCGTTGATTAGGGAATCACGGTATCCAGTCCGTAAATAACTAATCCAGCCCGACAGCAGATTACTGTCAATAAAGGCTGAACTCTCGGTTGGATGTAGGTGAAAGCCCTACCATTCAGACTCAGAATTGACTCCTTACCTGCCCACACCGAACAAGCTCGGTTCTTGTAGAGTGAAGCTGGGAACAGAGCGCAATCAGACAGCCGTTACGGGCTGACACTGGCGCTAATAGGGAGTTCCTATGGCGAAAATGGGTCTAGAAAAGCAACCTATGCTGAAGCAGGGCGTAACACAAAAACCCTGACCTTACTGGAGTTCAATTCCCGCCGCAAATTTGTCTGTTAGCGGTAAGAGTCCCGGGAATCCAGTGGTTGAAGTGACCACGCCTAACGGAACAATCAATCCCACCGAGGGAACGAATAAAAACGAGTTGTGGGTCAAGGGGCTTTCGTTCCCCAAGTAGCCCAGACGAGCGGAGGAACCCCCACAATTCGGGTAGGACAGACCGTAATTGGTCTGAGGTGTTCAGAATACACAAACTAGAGAAGAGTATGATTAGGCACAGTTACAAAACTAGTGAATCATGGGTAGCGTTACCTTGGAAGAAATTCCGCCGTAACCTATTCCGCCTCCAAAAGCGAGTGTATAAAGCTGTTCAAGTTGGCGACAAGCGGAAAGTGCGGTCACTCCAAAAGCTTATTCTAAAATCCACCTCGGCTCGATTTCTTGCAATTAGACAAGTATCTCAGCTAAACGCTGGCAAAAAGACGGCTGGTATTGATGGTAAGAAATCCCTTTCATTTGAAGAACGCTTCAACCTTGAAGAACTACTAAAAATGAATAGTGGAAATTGGAAGCATCAAGGACTACGGGAAATCCCCATCCCTAAAAAAGACGGGACTACCAGAATGCTTAAAATACCAACCATCGCGGATAGAGCTTGGCAATGCCTAGCAAAATATGCATTAGAACCAGCACACGAAGCCACTTTCCACGCCAGAAGCTACGGGTTTAGAACTGGGCGCTCTGCCCATGACGCACAAAAGCGCATCTTCGATAACCTACGCTCCAACTGCAACGGAATAGAGAAACGAGTAATCGAACTCGATATTGAAAAGTGCTTCGACAGGATTAATCACTCAGCAATAATGGAGGAACTCATTGCCCCTTTTGGCTTAAAACTCGGTATCTTCCGATGCCTCAAGGCAGGAGTCAACCCAGAATTCCCCGAACAAGGAACACCTCAAGGGGGAGTAGTTAGCCCACTATTAGCAAATATTGCACTCAACGGGATCGAAAGTATACATAGACATCACGGTAGACGAGGATTTAAAGTAACTGCCAAAACCTCAGCCGTCGATATCAGAGAGCCATCAATCCGTTATGCGGATGACATGGTTATTATACTCCGACCCGAAGATGATGCGACAGAGATACTTGAAAGAATCAGCGAGTTCCTCCGCAAACGCGGAATGAATGTAAGCCAAAAGAAAACCAAAGTTACCGCCGCGACTTCGGGGTTTGATTTCCTCGGCTGGCACTTCAAAGTGCAGAGCAACGGAAAGTTTAGAAGTACTCCCTCAGTGGACAACTTCAAAGCATTCCGTAAGAAAGTAAAACACATCGTCAACAACTCGAATTATGGTGCTACTACAAAGGCTGAGAAATTAGCTCCGGTAGTAAGAGGTTGGAGAAACTACCATAAGTTCTGCAAGATGGACGGGTCTAGAAACTCGTTATACCACATCGAAAAAAGAGCTTATACGGTATTCAACAAGGAAACCAAGAAAGACCGCTATTCTAGCAAGAAATTACTAGACAAAGCATTTCCAACAGTTTCCTACTCCGAAAACAAACACGTCATGGTTAAAGGAACAAAATCCCCCTATGACGGAGATACAGCCTACTGGAGTGAACGTAACAGTAAGCTTTACGACGACAAAACCTCTATTGCTCTTAAGAAGCAAAACCATAGATGTGCCTCCTGCGGCTTAAAGTTCATCGATGAAGAACGGATTCATCTGCATCACATCGATGGGAATCACGCCAATTGGAAGGAAAATAATCTGGAAGCAACTCATGAGAGTTGTCACGATTACAAGCACATGAGCAAAAGCGAAAGCTAAGAACATCGGGAGCCGTGTACACGGAAACGGGTACGCACGGATCTAAACGAGAGGTGCGGGGAATAATATCCCCCATCGACTCAACCCCAACAACTCAATACAGCTGAGTTTGTTCTAAAGCTTGGTAACATCTACTACCGCGCAAAGCTTCATCAGGCAAAGGCACAAGCACGTCAACTAGTCCAAAAGGGGCGCATTAGCGGGGGTAAAAGGAATTTTGTCAATATATCAAAAACTCTGGCAAGCCTTGTTATTGCGTGATTATAGCCGACGAAAAAACATACTTTGAAATGGAATTCTAGTTATTTTTCAGAGTTATTGATAGGTTTCAGCTAACGGGTCGTATCAAATACCCCTTTTCAGCTAATTACCTATATCAAGTTTCTGGGATTCATCCGGAATACGCATCGATTTTATACACACCTAAGTAATAATTAGGGGGTAATGTGGCAACAAAACAGTATATCGCTAAGTATAAAAAGCTTAAACAAGCCTACGAGCGCGAGTTAGGAAAAGAGATTGCTGATGTCACTTGGTATCGAGTGGTAGCTACTTTAAAACAGCATTTTAATTTCAACGTCCTGGGTAGCGACGCGAACAAGATAGTTGAGACATTCGCAGGATTTAAACGGCGCTACGGCAGCTTTACGGGTCGTGGTGAGGGGTTTAGTGAACGTTGGCAAGCATTCAGACATTTCTATGAAACAGATACTCTTTATCACGGGGAAGAGTTCTTAAAGCTTCTTGCAGAGCATCTAAAGATCAATCTTGACGACGTACCGCGTAGCACTCCTTACTACTGGTTTGAACGTGCTGAACTATCTTTCAGCGCTGAAAATATTTACCACTGCAAAGATTTAGCCCTTGTTGCGTTTGTCGCTGCTAAATGGGCAATCAACAAACGTTCGCAACCGATTAAATCTGGAAACACAAAAGTTTTAACACTAGCCCTTTAAGGAGCAATCACCATGTCTGACAAATTTACTAACAATGTCCGCGCTCGTTTGTACAAACAGGGTTATCAAGGATTTACCAAGGACGATTACACTCAAGCGGCGCTCGCTGTCGAGTGCGATGACCTTGACAATCCCACCAAAGAGCAATTGAGTCAAGCCGTTGACTATCTCAGAGAAAAAGCAACCAGCCGATTATCTGTTGTTGATGAACCCATTGAAGAAACCTTGACAGTAGAGGCAGAAGAAAAACAGCAAGAGACTGAATTTGAAACAGGGGCGCTGACTGTGCAAGAACCAGAGAATCAGATTGTGTTGAGTGACTTAGAAAAGCAAGCCATTGTTGCAGATATTGCACAGGGCGCAGGAATTGAACTCAAAGCGGCGGATGTGAAACAGATTACAGTCTCCATCGCTTCTACCTTTGCATCTAGAAAGGAGTTAAACGAAGCAATCTTTGACGCTCTAGTTCACTTTGCAGAAAGGTTTAAGAATCAAGAAGTATCAAAAATCCGACGCAAAGCCGACGAAATCAGGCAGACACTTGCAGAGATGGATGATGTGGCAGGCAGTGAACTGACACAAATCAAGCAAGCAATGGAGGCCACCGCCTTGGACTACAAAAGCCAGTTTGCAGACCTCGCGTTATCTTTCGCCGGAATTATCGATTAAGCCAGTCGGCAAGCTCACTTACAAACATTTGTTGATTGGGCTAGTGGGGATGCCGTTGCTCATTGCACTCGCGGCCCCCCTGTCTCAATGGTTATTCACGGAATGTTGTACATACAGGAGTCAAAAACGTGAAGCATATCAAGAATCTAGTCGGCAAGCATGGTAAAAAGCTCACGGCGAGAGCTGAAAAGTTAGGCGTTGCCGATAGCTTAATCATGGGTTGCATCAATGGTGACGATGCCGCGCTGACCAAAGTGGGGTCAATGGGCAACGAGGGCGAACGCATTTTAACAATCATGCCCTACATCACAAATAACCTTTCTGCGTTCATCAAGGGTACTGAGGAGTACAACAAAGGGCTAGCAGAGATTTACAAGCAAGCTGGTGTGTCTGGTATTGCCATTGATAAGGCAGGAGCTGATTTAACGATCGCAAATTTAAAGTATGGTCATGAGCGCTCAGAAATTGGATTGAAACTGTCTAGCGACCGCACACTAGAGAATCAGCGCTACAGAGAAAGCATCGACCTAGTTAAGCTCAAGGCTTACATCGACTATCACATAAGCCAAGTTGACCATCTGGCGGCTTCTAAATCGCAGTTAGCCCGACCTGTAAAGGCACAGCTAGACGCTGACAGGGCTTATGAAACGGAAAAGGCTAAACACCTACTAACTTATGGTGAAAGCTCAGACCTTGATTTAGTACCTCGTAAGTCATTCACAACTAACAAGTTAGTCCAAGCATTTCGTACTGCTGTTTCTACGATTTTTGAGTAATCAACATAGCAAAATCCCCTACGAGTTACCGCTCAGTAGGGGAAGTCCAAGTAATCACTATAACAATGTTAGATGAACTTGACACCTCACTGCAAGACGGGGACACCGAGCAATCATTTGACTACGAAGATTTTCCTGATACTGCATTTACCCAGGATGAGCAAGAAGCTATTAAAAGATTTAAAGCCAAAGAAATTGCAAAGCTTAATCGAAGTCGCGCTGTTCTCAAAGGTATTGAGTCTTGCGGCTGGGGTGTTACTTCCTATTGCTTGGCTAAATATTTAGTAATAGCTACAGGCTCGGCGGGGCTACTTCCTGCGGTCGCTATTGTGTTGGGAATTAATCAAATAGTCAATCGTGATTTGTTGGAGTTCACCGTAAACAAATCTCCCGAAGGATGGGTTTTTACGGACATGGATAAGGCGATAAAATTCCTCTTTCAAACAATATTTGGATGCTTCATTCTCTGGACTGCTGTCGGCGATTTCTACACGACGATGCAGAATTCACACAAGACTTATGACAACATCAAAGCAACTGTAGAAGACTTTAACCGTCTGCCAGAGTCTGATAAAACTATTGTGTTTGTGGTGGGTGCATTAGTGGCAGGCGGTGTTGTTTACAGCATCCACAAATCCAAGTCATGAATGCTCAATCCTTACTAAAAATTGGTGCTGGCACAGCTTTAATTCTAGGGCTATTCAGCGCTTATTACTACGGACAGACACCGTACCCTTATCAATTTACTGAAGTGCGATTCTGTCCTTTAACAGCAAATCAACGCACAGTTAAATATCATAATGACCCCGCAGAATCTCAATCAGCGCTTGATTACAAATACTGTCGTTTCAAGTACAGATTGCTAACAGAAGTATGGAAGTCACGACAGTTCAATGACGTTGTGTCTCTCCCGGAAAGTGCTTTCATTACCAAGGATTTGGCTCCATCGGATAATCCAAGTTTATGGTTATTAATCGCGCCTGCTTTCATCTGGATGAGTTATTACTGCTGGGCTGCAAAAGATGAATTTGACAATGATAAAAGCTTTCAACGTTTGGAAGATTTTAAGACATCCATTAAGCGCCAAGGGTTAGTTACTAGAACTGAGCGCGATTTGCAATCACATGAATCAGAGCGGATTAAGGACAAGCATAAAAAGGACATTGATAGACGTGCTGATAATCAGTTGGTTCAATTCGGCTACATCTCTCTTGAGGAGTTACAGCAACAGTATCAGCGTCAGTCAGAGCTTGAAGATTTGCAATTTAGCAACACGGTTAAACAGTTCGCTGTCGCTGACTCCGTAGCTGATAAATCTATTGCTGAGAATAAAAGGGATAAGCGCAAAGCGGACGGTGAAAACATCAATCTCAGTAGTGAAAAAGTTTTAGCCCCACAAGGCACGAGCGCCCAAGAATTAGTTCAACTATTGAAAAATCATGAGGGCGGCTGGCTATGGGATGTCATTGAGTCCACAAAACCAGTTTGGGTGCTAGGGGGTCAAGGCAGTGGTAAAAGTAGTTTTGCTGCATCAATTGTTTTGTGTAGAAAAGCGATTTTTGATTGGAATATTACATCAATTGTTGACGCACATGGACATAAGAACAGAGCTAAAGCTTGGAAGTTATTGATACCTTTGGAGCCAGAATTAATCGGTGAGCGTAATGATTATTTAGCTATTAGTGAGGCAATGGATGAAGCTGTTCAACGTTGGAGTGACCGTACAGAAAACGACAGACCCATTCAAACACTTTGGGATGAATTGACACAGCTTTCTATGCAGCCACAGTGCAAAGAATCAGTCAAAAAATTTGTAAGACATTCACTTACTGACGTTCGCAAGGCAGCCGAATATCTAGTTTGTATCGCTCATGCTTTTACTAATGCAGCTTCTGGGAATGCTGAAGGTTTTAATGATTTAAGGCAAACCGAAACTATTCAAATCAAGCGGAAGTCAAAGAACGGTCGCGTACCTCTAAACCATGCTGAAATCAGTGGTCTTTATGATGATGATGGAAATCTGATTGAATCCGAGCGCGTAACAGTTCCTGACTGGTTTTATCCTGATAGCTTGCAAAAATTTATTAGTAATCACTAGAGAAATATTTCTCTAATGAGATACCAAGTTACAAAACGAGCATGAAATGCATTTTTACCCCAATATATGGAGCATCTTTAAATGGTACGTTACAAATCCGATAAACCTAATGTGAAAACTGTCACAATTCGTTTATCAGAAAAATATTTAAGCGACCTAAACCTTTATGCACAGGCAGTTGGAAAAAATCGGTCGGAGATTCTTCGCTTACTCGTTATAGAAGCGCTGGAAGCAATTCCTGAACATACGAAGCAGGTTATGTCCATCATTTCTCAATCACGTCAGGGAGACTTTATCAGTGATGCAATGGTGGATGATAGCACAAAATCTGAAAACTTTATCGAGTGAAGATAGGGATGGATTTACATTTATGCACCCAATAGAATTTAAGAAAAAGTGGCAATTAACTTATAACGAGCTAGCGCTTGTCCTGGGCTATGAAAGTGAGGTTACTGTGCGTTGCTGGGGTAGAGTAGGAAAAAATAAGCGTAATCCTCAACAAGTTGTTTATGTAACTTGCAGACTTCTTGATGAGAAGTGGTCAACTCAGGGGAAACAAGTAAATTCTTATCTGTGAAGAGCATACTTATCTATCATCTCTACAGGTTTTGAGGGGGTTTTGGAGTGTATGCCGGGCGATGATCCTGTCTTTTTATCAGTAACTTAGTTCCGGCATAGCTCCAAAACCCGCAATGTATTTTTTGATTTTAGTCTAGTTCGCGCTTCTATATTTCGTGGATCGCTATCTGTAACAGGATAGTATTGCAGGTTACTACAATTATATTTCTTTTGCTAGAGCCTCATTAAGTTTGTCTAAAAATTCTTTAGAGTCAGCAAAATAATTTGGATATGCTTTTTTTAATGTCTTTATTGATTTGGCGTTAACTAATACGATATCTACCTCTTTTGTGTCTTTGTATTTTTTCTCAAAATTAGTATAGTCTTCAGTTGCTTGAGAAAGATATTTTTCTTTGTAAGACCATATTTGAACATCTTGTTTATCAATATTAAGCAGGATCAGAAAATAACTAAAATCATCACTACTTACAGCATCATTGATTCGATGAGTTGAAACTGAAAATGCTTGAAGCTTTTTGAATACTTCTAATTCTACTGCTAGCATATTTACCTCATCTTTAATTTCTTTTAGCCTTTCGTTGTTTATATTTTCTGGTAAACAATTTTCTAGAAATGCCAAAAGTAAGCTGACTAACTCAAAAAAATGTAACCATTTTTCAGAACCTTCTCCTGATTTTAGAGATTGTTTTAAGAATGTTCCTGCAACTTCTACTGCTGTAGCCCATGAGTGCTGTATCTTTGTTCTTACTTGTATTTCAATTGTATACCCATTATATATCTCATCTTTTTTACCTTTGTATTTATAAATTAAATGTATCCCTCTATATCCTGAAGTTTTAGGATTTTTGATATAATCAGTTTCTTTGACCAATTCATTTTTAGTTTTGCTATTTAATAGCAACTTGATTAAAGTATTTACTTTTTTTACATCTGATAAAACGACTCTGCATCCTCCAATATCCTGCATTGTTTGTAATCTCATACTAGGGAAACGTTTGAGTTTTGCCAGGATTGATGGAATACGCTTTAATCGTTGGGTAATTATTGCATTTTTCTCAACAGTTTTTACCTTAGACCTTAATAAACCTGCAATAATATGTAAGGGAAATGCATATGATGACCTCCACTTGCTGACAATATCTAATGCTTCTAGATTTTCTATTTCAGATGATTCCAAATTGATTAAATTATCACCTGCTCTGCTTACTGCTTTCTTGCTATATTTTGGTTCAACCCAAGTCATTTTATATTCAAGGTAAACACCCAATATACTTTGATATAACTTTGTCGTAAATAATTTAATGTAATTTTTTTATTTTTATCTGAGTTCATCACCTCTTCCATTTAGAATTACCATAATCTTTAATCTAACTAGATTTGTGCCAGGGCAAACGCATCTAAATATTGATGAGCCTTAATATAAGCACCTGTAGAGGATTATCCACTTTGCAGCCTCCACAGAAGTCGTGGGTAATCCAAATTATATTCGGAGGTTGTTTTCGGTTAAAATCTGAGCGTTGAGACAGCCGATTCCAAATCATCATCCAGCACTTCTAAATATTTTTGCAGTGCCGACAAGGTTTTGTGACCTGAAATTTTCTCTTATCATCTTCAGTGGTACTCCAGACCTGTGCATCTGAGTTAAACAGGTGCGGCGTCAGCTGTAACCTACAGTTGATATCACAAGCTTGATAGCAACGATTTATCAACGGGAGTATAGAAGCAGTATAGAAAATTGAATAAGCTGCTTACCCCTTTATATAAGCCACATTTATCAATCGCTCTGTGTGGAGAGTTTTTTAGCGGTTGAAAGATAAGTTTGACTTAACTGAGGTCAGTTAAGGTGTGTTGCTTCACGAAAGTATCAGGGTTTGGGAGAATGGGGAGTGTTAGTAATTAACCGTATAATACGAACAGTGTCAAATTGCCCAAATGCTGGTACGCCGCAAGAATGAGCATTACAGGTCACGAGAATATCTTACAGTACGTGAGGTAAATAGCATCCTGCGAGCTGCAAAAGTTTATGGACGCTACAAGGTAAGGAATTATGCCTTGGTACTGTTAATATTTCGCCACGGATTGCGGGTGTCGGAAGCTTGCGATTTGCGATGGGATGCGATTTCATTTTTAGATGAGGAGATTTTTATTACCCGCAAAAAGGGCAGTGATAGCGGTGTTCACCCGTTGCCTGTGGATGAGATTGAGGCATTGAAACAATTAAAGGAATTAAATATTGATGGGAATTATGTTTTTGTTGGGGAAAGGGGAGAGAAGTTGACCTCGGCTGCGGTACAAAGATTGTTGACTAGGCTGGGGAAAGTGGCTCTGTTAAATATTAAAATCCATCCCCACCAGCTACGTCATGCTTGCGGTTATTACCTTGTCAATGAGGGACATAGTACGAGGTTTATCCAAGAGTTTTTGGGGCATAGGGACATCCGACACACCGAGAAATATACCAAAATTAATTCAAAACGTTTTTCTGGTATTAAGTGGAACACAATTGATTAAATAACTCATGGAAGGATGCGTTCACGAGTTTGTACTAGCAAACCTGTTACTATTCACAATTTCTAATATCGACTATTGCTGAAGCCCCTCGATCCCGCGCATCACTTTTTGATAGGAGTTTGCATCTCCTTGTTCTTGAAAGAGGCTAGCAGCTTTCTGTAAATCGGCAATCGCCCCTTGCTTGTCTCCCAAGTCATAGCGGGCAAGTCCCCGGTTAATGTAGGCTTGGGCATCGTTGGGATTAATCTTAATGGCTTGGTTGTAATCGGCTAGCTCACCTTGGTTGTCTCCCAAGTCATAGCGGGCAAGTCCCCGGTTAATGTAGGCTTGGGCATCGTTGGGATTAATCTTAATGGCTTGGTTGTAATCGGCTAGCGCACCTTGGTTGTCTCCCAACTTAGCGCGGACAACTCCCCGGTTGTAGTAGGCATTGGCATAGTTTGGATTAATCTTGAGGGCTTGGTTGTAATCAGCGATCGCTCCTTGCAAGTCTGCTAACTCAGCGTGGACAACTCCCCGGTTGTAGTAGGCTTTGGCATAGTTTGGATTAATCTTAATGGCTTGGTTGTAATCGGCGATTGCACCTTGCTTGTCTCCTGATGCAGAGCGGGCATTTCCCCGGTTAATGTAGGCTTCGGCTAAGTTTGGATTAATCTTAATGGCTTGGTTGTAATCGGCGATTGCACCTTGCTTGTCTCCCAAGTCATAGCGGGCAATTCCCCGGTTACTGTAGGCTAGGGCTAAGTTAGGATTAATCTTAATGGCTTGGTTGTAATCGGCGATTGCACCTTGCTTGTCTCCCAAGTCATAGCGGGCAATTCCCCGGTTAATGTAGGCTTCGGCTAAGTTGGGATTAATCTTAATGGCTTGGTTGTAATCGGCGATTGCACCTTGCAAGTCTGCCAAGTCATCGCGGGCAATTCCCCGGTTGTAGTAGGCATTGGCATAGTTAGGATTAATCTTAATGGCTTGGTTGTAATCGGTGATTGCACCTCTAAAATCTCCTTTTTTGTACTTATCTCCAGCCTGAATATAGAAGTCATCAGCTTTCGGTGCTGTGGCTGTTGGTGTGTTAGGCGCACTAACGCCCACATCTGCCCCAGTTTTAGCTGAGAGTCTCAAAAAGGTGTTGATAGGAATCCCCAAATTAAAGCCAGTCTTGATAATCACGTTGGGATTTTTATCAGAGATTTTAAAGTTCTCTGTCGTGTCGCTTCGACCATGAATTCCTATAAGTTCCCCTTGGTCATTCAATACCGGGCCACCGCTCATCCCTGCCAACGTGTCATTGCTGTAGACCAATGCATAGCCATCACGCAGAGGTTTGGAGGCATTAGCAGTAATTTGCCCATTAGTGAAGTTATAAATTGAGGTAGAAATGGCAGCACTGATTTGTGGAAAACCAGCTACATAAACAGTTGCACCTTCTGTTGACGAGTCGGAGTTGCCGACTTTGGCAACAGGATAACTTTGGTTACTGGTAAATTGCATAACAGCTAAGTCTACTTCTGGCAGCTTTTTAACAGTGCTGTAGTTAAGTGGGTAATGCGTACCCTCTGGAGTCACGATTTCGTATTGAGCTTGAGCTTCGACAACGTGCTTGGCAGTGAGAACGGTGTAAGTATTACCTTCTCGTTTAATAATGACTCCAGTGCCTGAGCCATTCGGATTAGAAATTTCTACAGTAATAGCTTTGGCAACTTTCCCAACTTCTACTGAGGAGAGTGCCAAAGCGTTTTGGGGTTGCACAAAAGCAACTGACACACCAATGAACGCTGGAGCTAGAGAATAATAAAATTTCATTTAATTTTTTCTGAAGGAGTAAATACCTGTAAGATATACAGCAGAATTAATAAAATTTCTGAAAAAAGACGATTTTAATAAAATCCCGTAATTAATCACACAAAAGTAAGTCAAAATAAATTAACTTATCCAAAACTATAAAAGCCTATTTATTTAGTGATCACTGATTTTATTCCTCTTTTTCAGTCCGAATTTATCAAAACTAAGCGATAGGTTTTTTCCCATATTTCTCAAATAATTCATTTAGAGCTTCTGCCAACAAAGCTTGAACTGTACTATCCTGCTCCAGGGCTAACTGTTTTAATTGCCTAGATACCGCCGGATCGAAGAACCCCGTAATTGCTTTTTTACCTTGGCGGGAGGGAGGCACGGGAGTTTTTTCAGAAGCGGAATCGCTGTCGGGGTGTGCTTGTGCTTGGGATTTTTTAGAAATTTCTGAAGCCTTCTGTAATGCTTGCCCCAACGTCCTTTTGTTAGCCATATATTTATGTATACATCTCTACAAGTCTACAAGTTTAAATATTAACTTGTTTGCATACTCATTTATATAGTACCCACAGCTTCAAGCGTACCGCGCTTACGCAGATGAGTAATGCTGGTATTCCGTTGAGAGTAATTCAGGAAATTTCGGGGCATCGAAATTTGGAGCAGTTGCAGAGATACCTGGAAGTGAGCGATGAGCAGGTATTGGGGGCGGCGGCGAGTTTGGCGATGCTGTCGCCTGTGGCTAGAAGTGGTGTAGAGATGGAAATTGGTGAAAAGCTAGAAATATAGGACTCCTATTTGCTTTTTGAACAATAAAGCTGCCTAGAAGCTTGACATACAAAGCTTGAATTCTCAGTATACTGAGCAAAATTCAAGTAGGATTCTTATAGATGCAAATAGTCCCTGTTAGGGGATAGGTAAATAAATTTATTTAAAGATGAATTTACTTTTTTTAGCTTATGCATTTTACTTTAACTAGTATTTATACTGTAAAAACCTTTGTTTGTTACATAGGAAAATCTACTAATAGCCTTTGAATACGTGCCTTTGCATATTCACACTAAGAAAATATAACAATATCTTCTCAACACTACTATTAGAATAATAAAAATAACTAATTTATGAGAAATTCATGACTGAAATTTTGGTTATTAAAAATAAAAATACCTTGGAAGTTGTATTTCCAGCACGCAAAAGTTTATCTATTATATATATATGTTTTTTTATATGTTTTTCTGTTCTATTTTTACTTATATGTTTTTCTAGTCTATTTTTACTCGGATTTTATTTTATCTCGTTGATCTCTACTCCTTTTATTTATTTATTTATTATTACTTTTCACTTCAGGGATTCATTAGATTTGTTTAAAACAAGGCATTTAATAATAGATGATAAAAGTATAACTTTTACAGATAAATTATTGGATATAAAATTCTTAAATAGCAGATTACCCTCAGTAATATTAAGAGAAAATATTTGTATGTTGGTTTCTACTGCTACATCTTACAAATTAATTGATTTGGGAAATCAAGAAAAGACTCTTAAATCCAGTCCAAGTTTAATTATTTGGGAGGGAATTAAAGAGTATGATTTAAGAGAATACTTGAAGAAAAATTTGACTCTGATTGAGCGTGATCGGATAGCTCAGGAAATTAGTAATTTTTTGGGTATAGCAATTGTTTCAGAAAATTTATCTGGTACAATGATTCCTTTTAAAAACTTACCTTTTATTGGAATTGAATTTCCGAGAATTCAAAAACCTGTTGGTAGCAATATTTCATTCACAATAAGCAATGATAATCTAGAAGTTATCATTCCCTATATATCTAATTATTTTAAGTTAGAAATCAATCAATACAGTTTTTCTTTTAGCTGTAATGCCAGTAGTTGCTATTGTGCCAACGGGTTTCAAGATAATAGGTATAATATTTCCAATTTACTCTGTACCCAGAAGAGTTATAAAGAGGTTATATACAAATATAGAGGTCGTAAGAATAGAAAGATAACATCCATTTCCCCATCTAAATTATGTCCTGAATTATTTCTTTCCACACAGAATGGTAGATATAGATTGGGTTGTAAGTTAACATTCCCTGAGATTGACTGGTTGGCACAAGAACTTAGCGAATTTTTAAATATACCAGTTATCTGGGAATGATTACTTAGGGTATAACAGCTTTGCCTGATATACCCAAGATTAATTGTTGTAGCTGAAATGTCGGTTAATGGTAGTTAGGCGACATTGGAAAAGTCGTCGCTTCCGTCCTCCAGTATCCAGTAGTCAAATACTAGGAGGTCTTCAGAGTGGCCGCGTGAATCATCTTGTATTTTAGGGGCAGATATAGCGTCGGTGACACCAGGGGCAAACTAAACCGTATAGGGTAGCCACCGAGATACGCGCAAAATGGGACACGTTGTAAAGTTTTGTAAATCCAATGGTCAAAAACCTTGATCTACCATTGCTTTAGCCTCAACCATTACTTAACCATTCAAATGAAGACATTCCCTAAAAGGGTCATTTATGGGCAAGTGTAAGGGGCAAAAACGGGTTAAAGCTTGGTTTTACCGTGCAAAATTTTGATTTGTCCACTATCATTTTTGGGCAAGTTAGTAAATCAACAAAGGGGTGTTTGAAATATTTATTTACAACGTGTCTCTTTTTGCAGGTATCTCGGCGGCCACCCGTATAGTTTAAAATTTCCGCAAATAAGTTACATCTATACATGGCGACTTGTATACAAGTAATCATGTATAGGTGTAACTTAAGGTGTAATCGTACTGGGATTAATAGTTATTATTTCTGAATAACGGGCAAAATCACTAACATTAAATGTAAGGATATGGGTTAAGCCATGCACAAGCATTGCTGCAACCAATCGTGCATCGTGTACGTTGATTCCTCTAATTCCATAAGCAACCACCAGCCTTTCCCATTCCTGGTAAATTGCCTCGGTATCTAGTAACAATGGGAACAAAGCTTTTAAACGGTTCACTTCTGCTTGTGTTTCTGCCACACTACGTCCTAAACCATTTCGCTCAATTGGGCGTGTGTAGACGTTCCAAAATTCAATCAAGTTTTGCGGTACGATGTGCAACTGTTCGCCGCGACCACGTAACGTCCTGATAGCATTGGCAGCATCCGGGTTCATCGGATGGCTAAGGTCTACACTCCTTAAGAGGACATTAGTATCTACAAGGTAAGGCACTTAACCTCGTTCTCCATAAATACTTTCGCGGCTAATCGCTTCATCAGAAAGCGACGGAAGGTTAAGCTCTCGGTGGCTCTCGACCCACTCAGTAAATGCTGCTACCCACTCAGTAGGGCTTGCAGTTTCGTAGAAAGGGCGTTCCCTTGATGGTTGCACCAGCTGCAATAGCATGGTGTTCAAGTGAGGTTTAATCTCTTCTGGAGTCAGCTTGGAAATCTTCGCTAACAACAGGGTAATTGTCTCAATATCTTGACTATAGGCTTGTTCTAAATCACTCACAACAGATTTGGGTTGACTGTTCATAGCTTAAATATCATCTAATTCTAGTTTTTCTCTTAATTTTCAGCTTACTGATAAATTCATGCCCCAGTCACGTACTTTTTACTTGTCTACAATTTTACTTGTCAACTTGTAAACATTTAAATATATTAATGCGTATACAAGTAAATATGTAATCATACTGAGATGAAAACAATCGCCATAATTTCTCGAAAGGGCGGTGCAGGCAAAACAACCCTGGCGGTGCATCTTGCTGTAGCTGCCATTGTTGATGGCTTGACAACAGCGATCATCGACCTAGATCCACAAGCTTCGGCTACTGGTTGGGGGGACAGTAGAACCCAAGATGCTCCAACAGTCGTCTCAGCACAAGCTGCCCGTCTGCCAAAAGTTTTAGAAGCAGCCGCTACTTCAGGGGCAGATATAGTTTTTATTGATACAGCACCACACTCGGAAACCGCAGCATTGGCAGCTATCCGCGCGGCTGACTTAATTTTGATTCCCTGCCGCCCTGCAATTCTTGATTTAAGAGCAATCAGCGATAGCATTGACCTAGTAAATCTGGCCAAGAAAACTGCAACTGTTGTCCTCAATGCTGTTCCTCCGCGCGGTTCTTCTGCCAGTGAAGCAGAGTCAGCGATTGCTACCTATGGAGTTGCAGTTGCCCCCATTCAGGTAGGACAACGAGCTGCATTTGTGCATAGCCTGACAGCAGGACAAACAGCCCAGGAATATGAACCCTCTGGCAGGGCAGCCGAGGAAATCCAACAACTTTACAAGTGGATATGTAAACAAGTAAGCATATAAACATTTTTACTTGTATACAAGTAAACTTGTAATATCAGTTAGATTACATCATATTTATGGCTAAAAAGAATCTTGCAGACGCTCTACAACTTGCATCTGGGAAAACAGCAACAACTGAACACTCTTCTTCAAGAGTGCAGTCTGCTGATAAACCGGAACTGCCACCAAGCAGGCAGGGGAAAAAGGCGATCGCCGGTCATTTTGACCCAGCTGTATCTAAGCAGTTAAAGCAATTGGCACTCGAACAAGACACCACAGTTCAAGCCTTGTTAGCTGAAGCGTTAAATGACCTATTTGATAAATACGGCAAGAAGCCAATAGCTTGAGGCGGCGATTGCCCGTCACCTGCACCCCGCCGAGCCACTAGGCATCACCGTGCCAAAACGGGAAAATTGTACGTTAAGGCTGAAAAGCTTGCCTAGCAAGCATCTTAGCCACTGATTTTTTAACCTTCACCCGAAGAGCGGCTGATTACCCTTATTTTGTTGGTGCAGAGTACTGTACATACTCTGTGGTATGCGGCTCATACTCTGGGCTATAATCTTTCGCCTGTAAGACTTTCAGACAATTCACGGCAAGAGATACTCATTGTCCAAGCTATAAAACCTGTAAATAAAATTAATAAATACTCCAGTTTTTGTTGCCACACATACCCAAGATTTGCGCTCTCCTGCCAATTCTACTTTAAATGGCTGAAACCTATATATGGGGGAGTTTCCAAACCATCTTGCAGGTTTTTACTCATATCTCGGCTCAATACCCGGTAGGGCAGAAATCCTCACTCGTTACAGTAATCCTTAAGCTTCTCTTCGCTTTCCTGTACTTTGTTCCACTCCTTTTCGTGTTCCTTTAACTGTTGTTTTATATTTTCGGAAACCATACCAACATTTGCCTCGTATGTTTGCTTTTTATACTGATAATTAACTCCTGTGTAATTCTTTCGTTCTCCGAACAGTTCAGATCCTTCTGGATTATTGCTATCGTCGGTCTTTAGGGCTGTTTCCAACTTATCTATAAAATCTTCTCGTTTATAAATCTTGTCTTTATCGATTCTTTGCGCCAAACTGTATTCGCCTGC
>NZ_CP151105.1 GCF_038096175.1 Nostoc sp. UHCC 0302 | reverse complement strand
ACTATAGATTTCCAGTAGAAGCTTACCAGCAGATAGGGCAACATCTTGATAGTGCTAGGCGTTCTTTACCGAGAGAAGATTACTGGCAGACTAAGAGTAAAAATGACTTCTGGTTTGTCAAGCTTTTGCAGTTGATTAAACGATTCTGGCATTCGATAACCAAAACCAGCCCTCATCATGTTCTCAAACGCTTGCACAAACAAATAGAGATGCCTGTGCTGGCGACGCTGGCTACTCCTTTTCCCTTTCAAATCCCGCTAACAACTGAATCTCTCATAGCAGCAGCGCAAAGTGTTGATGAGCTAAGTAAAGAAGCATCAAACTGGCAGCAACAACAAAATAGTGTTGATAGCACACAGCAGCAGCGAGAGTTATTACAGCAACAACTTACTAACCTCATTACTCGCCGAGGAGAGGTCGAAAGCAAACTTGCTACTTATCCCACCAAAGATTTTTACAGTCGTTTCTACAGCGAATTACACTCGCTGCAAGTAGAGTTATTCGAGTTGTCTTGGCAATTTCAACAGCAGGAAGCACGGCGGCGAAAAGATGAAGTGATAGCTTCCATTAAAACTTACATTGCTGTTTTGAATGGCGAATGGGAAGCTTACCGTCAGTTAAGTCATAATTGGAGAAACATTTATCGGGATATTAGCCTATTATTTCCGGTGTTTCTTTGCACTTTGCATTCTATCCGCAGTTTGTTACCCTATCCTGATAGTGGCTGTATTGATCAAGTAATTGTAGATGAAGCGGGTCAAATACCACCGCATCAAGTTTTCCCCGTTTTAGTGAGGTGTAATCGAGCTTTGATTGTAGGCGATCCATTGCAATTGGAGCCAGTTTTTAATTTGAGCGACCAGAAGAAAGAGGAATATCGTAGCAAATCTTTTCTGGAACAGGGACTCACAGATGTAGATTATGACCGCTACAGTCCCACTGCTACCACGGCTTATCACCGAGCAGCTGGGGCATCAGGACAACCGCAAGATATTGGTCAGGGTATTATCCTCAAATATCATTACCGTTGCGTTCCGGTGATTGCTGATTTTTGCGATCGCTTGTGCAATTACGGTATGGTCATCAAAACCGAACCATTAGATTCTCGGTTAGGGACTAACCTGATTGGTTGCCATGTGGAAGGTCAACTGGAGAACAAAGTCAATTGGGCAGAAGTTGATGCAGTAGAGGCGTTGATTGAGGAGTTATTAGGGGTAGGTTATTGCTTAAATTCTCCTGACTCTGGGAACACAATTGGAGTGATTTCACCTTACCGCCGTCAAGTAGATGCCCTAACTCAACGCTTAAAATCTCGCTGGTCAGATTTCTCCCCCAAGAGCATTGGCACAGTTCACACTTTTCAAGGTGGTCAGAAATCAGTGATAATTTTTTCGGCTCGCCAATGTCAACCAACTGATAGCCTTTGGTTTATTAATCGCCGACCTAATTTACTAAATGTTGCTGTTAGCAGAGCGCGAGAACTGTTTATCCTAGTGGGGAATTTGACAAGAATTTCTTCAGGGGGACATACCAAAGAGTTAGTAGAATATATCAAGCAATTTGGCGAGATTCGATAATTTCAAGAAAGCGCAAATGCCAAAATCCAACACCTTTGAAGAAAAATATCCCTATATTTCACGCTTTGTAGAAGAACACGGCTGGATTGAAATTGGAGAGAGTGAACACATTAACTCCTTTGTTAGAGCCTATGATTTTGGTGGCACTGTTTATGAAGGCAAGGCAAGTTACCGGAGTATAGAAGCGGCATTGCAAGACCTAGAGACAGCTATCAAAGCTAACATGGAAGAAAAGGGAATTTAGGATTTCATTTGAAATATTGACCATACGTAATTAGACAAGAAAAATAAGAGTTGATGCAGAACCATTCATCTTAGTCTAAAAGTAGTTAGCACCCATTCGTTTAAGTGAACTTGCTATGGTAATTGCCAAATCCTGATAGTTTTGTCCTTCCCAGCACTGACCAACGTTTTGCCATCAGGACTGAAAGCGACAGCAAAAACCTCAGCAGTATGCCCTTCAAAGGAATGTATTACCTGTCCTGTAGATAAATTCCAGAGTTTTACAGTTTTGTCATCGCTACCAGTAACAATATTTTCACCATTTGGGCTAAAGGCCAGAGCATTAACATCGGCGGAATGTCCCATAAAAGTACGTAATTTTTTGCCTGTGTTCAAATTCCAGAGGTTAACGGTTTTGTCATCGCTGGCACTGATCATCAGATGACCATTCGGGCTAATGGCAACAGCATTCACATCACTTGAATGGGCATTTAGAGTGCGTATTTCCTTGCCTGTGTTCAAATTCCAGATTTTGATAGTGTCGTCTGTACTGCCACTGACAAGAGTTTGACCATCTGGGCTGATAGCAACAGACAAAATCTCTCCTTCGTGACCCAAGAGAGTGCGTATTTCCTTGCCTGTGTTCAAATTCCAGATTTTGATAGTTTTGTCATAACTACCACTGATAATAGTTTGACCATCTGGACTAATGGCAACAGAATTCACATAACTGGAATGACCAAAGAGTGTGCGTATTTCCTTTCCCGTGTTAAGATTCCAGACTTTGATAGTTTTGTCTTTACTGCCACTAACAAGAGTTTGACCATCGGGACTAATAGCTATTGCATAAACCCAGTCTGAATGACCGCGAAGAGTGGCGGTTTGCTGTCGAGTGTTCAGATGCCAAATTTTAATAGTTTTGTCATCACTGCCACTGGCAAATATTTTTTCGTGGTCAGAGTTATTACGGAGGATTGGTTTAAAGACAAGGGAATTAACTTCCCCTGAATGTCCGGTTAGGGGCAAACTTTGCCGCCAAGAGAAATATCCTCCTAACCCGGAAAGCAAGATTACACCAGCACCAAAGACTAAAAGTTTATTTGGCAACAGGATTTGAGCCTGAATCAAAGTTAGGGGAGAAACTGCCTTTTTGAGACTATTTTTTGGCAACAAAGGCTTGTCAGTAGGCGACTGTGGAATTGCTGTGACTGGTAGCTGAGACTGCATATCTTGTAAAACTTCATCTACTGACTGGTAGCGATGCTCAATATCTTTTTGCAACAGCTTGTCTAACAACCGTTCTAGTTTTGTAGATATGGGAGACTTCAAGTGTTTTCGCCAGTGCGCTACCCAACCATAGCCGGATTCCATATACAGATGATATGGAGAAATTGCTGTCAACAGATAAAAACAAGTCGCACCTAGACTGAATAAATCGCTAGCCGGATACGCCAAGCCTAACTTCATCTGTTCTACAGGTGCATAGCCATAGGAACCAATGCTCGTTCCTGTTTGCTCCATATCTATGGTTGTTAACTGCTTGGCCACACCAAAATCAATCAATACCAGACTCGCCCCAAGTCTTGTTGGATAAAGGGAATTAGTATTTGGCTGGGAGCGACGGATAATATTTTCTGGTTTAATATCACGGTGAATTACCTGATGCTCGTAGATAAATTTCAGTACGGGTAATAATTCCCGCAAAATTTCCCAGATTTTGTCTTCGCTGAAAGTACCCTGTTGTTTCAATTCCTGTCGCAAAGTTTGTCCCTGGATGAACTGCTGTACCAGATACAAATAGTCATCCTCCCTAAAATAAGCATACAAAGTTGGAATTTGAGGATGCTCTCCTAGCTGTTGCAGACGGTGCGCTTCTTGTTGAAACAGCTCAGTTGCCTTATGCAAAGTGCTGGTTTTACGGACTTGAGGTGCTAACTGTTTGACAACGCAAACTTCGTTGAGCTTGTCTTCATCCTCTGCCAAAAAAGTTCTGCCAAATCCACCACCACCTAATGGACAGATAATTCGATAGCGATTTCGCAGTAATAATGTCAGTTTTCTCCCACAACTAAGGCAGAATTGTGTGCCGTCGGGATTCAGGGGCTTGTTGCAAGCAGGATTCAGACAGTAGCTCATAGTTAGATGCCTATCAGCTGTGTAATTTATTATGAATAATCACTCTGCATTAGTTCGTATTTGCTCTGGCTTAATTATTAGTTTTTCTTTTAAACGTCAATTTTTAGCATTTTACTCATGAGTATTATCTCATGCTCCTGTTTTCTATAATCTCTAATTATGTAGTTAATGAATAGGATTGACTAGCGAAACAACGTACTGGCTGTTTCGCAGTCGAAGAAGAGAAATGACGGGTAATGAAGTTGACGCACAGTACGCCTTCTTTGGCGGAAAGTTTTTTTGAATCAAAAGTCAAGTGAGAGAAAATCAGCCCTAACAGAAATCTTTAATTACTACTGCTGCGCTACATATCTACTACAAATATGAGATTCGGTTCACTAGGACTCTGTCCTGCTGCTAGCCAAAAGATTCCTCAAGCCTTAAGCAGTCTTGTGACAAATGCATTTAATACAGGTCATGACAATCCATATCTGTGTTGCGGTCATGCCGAAGTTGCGCTTTTAATGGCTCACCCTAATTTAAGAGCGGGTTTTGGAGTGTATGCCGGCGATAACCAACTTTTACCTCATCAAGAATCTAGTTTCGGCATAGCTCCAAAACCTGCAACCATTCACCGAGCGTATATAAGAGCCATTCATCTCAGTCTAAAGGGAGTCAGCGCCCACCCGTTTAGGCGAACTGCCAGAGCGCAGATGTCTAGGGCCGGAATCAGTAAACCAAAAAGTTTTTCTCTAAAAAGCGCTCACTAAAATACTTATACTTTTTAATACACAATTCTCTAACCAGCAGACATAGTACAGATGATAATTACTTATAACTAATTGTCCGAGAAATTGTGAGTACTAACCTGTTGGAATATAAATGCTTTCAACTACTTGATATTTACGCTGTAGGGCTTGAGATACAGCCACAAGTCTGGTGAATAAATTGATCTAACTTTACCAACATTTTTATTAAGCTGAAAATACTGTTAACGTGTTATCTATGACCAAATATATTCACGGCTATACTAGAAAGGAACAAGACCGCCTGTTCCGACAAAGCGTTTTTTTAGAATCTTACATCTACAATAAGATTGATTTTTCTAATTGCAATCACATTATTGAAATAGGTTGTGGAGTAGGAGCGCAAATACAAATTTTATTAAATCATTTTCCGCATTTAAAAATTACTGGTGTTGATATTTCCGAAGCGCAGATTAGCTGTGCTGGCGAATTTCTCAAGCCGCATATTGAAGCCGGACGGGTATCTCTACATATTACTCATGGGGAAGTACTTCCTTTCCCAGATCAATCCTTCGATGGTGCGTTGATCTGCTTTGTTCTAGAACATATCAACAATCCCCTCTACCTCCTCAAAGAGGTAAAACGGATAATGCAATCAGGTACTAATCTTTATTGCACAGAAGCGTTTAATACAGGTTTATATATCCATCCAACTTGTCTAGCTTTTCAAACTTACTGGAAAATCTTCAATCGCTACCAAGAGCAATTAAACGGAGATCCAAACGTGGGAGTAAAACTCTCTAACTTGGCATTGCAGTCCGGTTTTTCTGAAACTACTCTTGACTATATTCCTCTTTACTTAGATGGCAGAACTAAAAATATGTCACAGAGGACAGATTTTATTGATTTCATTACTGAAGTTTTGCTAAGTGCCGCTCCAGCTTTAATTGCTCTGGAAAAAATTACACCATTATTACCAGACGCAATGATACTAGAATTACAAGAAATAAAAAATAACCAAGACAGTATTTTCGTTTGGCCATTAGAGCAACTTAAAGCTGTAAAGTGTGCAGAATTTTCGTGTTCAGCACAAGAGATGTCTAATGGTGAAGTTGTTGCAGAGGAGATTTGTCGATCTGACTTTTCCCGTTAAGTTGTGAAACAACGAAATAGCAAGGGTTTCAGACTACAGTTTATTCTCAATTACTTAAAATTAATGACAATGAATTACCAGAGAATAGGGCTTTGGGCTTTGGGTATAGTACGCGATCGCTCAATCAAGAAGATAACGAGAAAAGTCAGATTTGTCGATTTGTCAGTATCTAGCTCTACAGAGGCACGCACAACACTTATCTAATTAGTGAGTTGAATGCCTGTCTCTTCTCGAATGAGATCGTAACTGTCTGGCATCACCTTAAAAAAATACTACCCTGTTTGAATTTCATCAAACAGGATGAAATGCCGCAATTATGGCAAAAAAAAGGATTTTGCATAAAACTGGCTAAATTATGGCATTTCAATGGCATAACTAAGGATTTATAAAAGTTATTTATCAACAGTCTGAGCTTGTTGATAAATTGATGTAATTTTGGCAGAATTATGGGAAATTTCTAGCAGAATTAAGGCAAATCTACGGTAAATCAAGAGAAAACACGCGGTTTTTCACATTTTCAAATGTCACAGTGACATTATGCTTTCACGGGAGAATAATATTGAATTCTGACGCACAGTACGCCATAATTCTCGATCAAGTTTTTTTTACAAAATTGAATTTACGCTCACAGCCCTCAGCAAATACTACTAATCAACTACATAAGCTTTTGCGAAAATTTCTAGCGTAATGCTTACTGATTATGACTTACAGCAAATTTTGAACGCTTGTTGAATTCTCAATAACTTCAAAATTATTGAGAATTAGTAATACGCTTGTGTTGCAATTGTGCTTCAAAAATTCTTTCATTAACTTAATCCAGCCCACTTAACATCCGATTTTTTTCTTCATGGCTGAATAGAAATTGTTCATTTTACAATCTCTACGCTTGTTAATAGAGATGAAACTTGTTTTAAGTAGTGGAATTGTCTGATTAATCACAGTTACAAATAGCAGACATTTTGCACCTAAAACCCCTATTCATATACAAAATGTCTGCTATTCAGCTCCGCTTATACACGCCTTTAACTGTTATAGCTGTCAGGAAATTTTGATTATTCACTACAAAATGTCTGCTATTTTGCACATCGCTTTTTTGAAAAATTGCCCTCTAATACTTACTCCAGAAAGCTTTTAGACATTTTTATCAAACTGGCTCATTCTCAATAACTCTAAAATTATTGAGAATAAATAATACGTTTGTGTTGCAACTGTACTTCAAAAATCCCGCTCAATCGATCAACTTCTTCAGTGAGTAAATCTGAAATTTCCACTGGGAGTTCAGGAGCTATTCTATATATTTAGCGTTAACTGAAACAGAAACTCGTCTAACGCAACAACTACACTAAACACTCGTAAACCCGTGAGCTTGGTGTAGTTTAACCGTACTAATTCAGTCTCATCCGACACTAATATTTTTGGACGGCCAAAAGGACGAAAACAGTGGTTTTTTGTCCTTTTGGCCGTCCAATGAGCGCCAACGTTACTCAATTGTCATGCTCTGTTGACAAATGCCCACCTGTCAACGGCCGTCCAAAAGGACAAAAATGACCAGTTTTTGATAGTTTGGCCGTCCAGTGTTTTTGAAAAAAATCTTCTGTAACTATTATCCAGTCTCAATTACAGCCACTTTGAGGCGCTATTTTTATTGTCAATAAGCTAGGGTCTTATTGACAATGCGTAATCATGATATGTTTCAATTGTGTTTCAAAAATTCTTTCTTGAACTTAACCCAGCACACCAATGCATTCGAGTCAGGTGTACGCTCCGCGTGACTCACAGGCTAAAACCACGATCCTGCTGTATGAGCTTTTGTTGCTCCTCCCTGAGATGAGCTTCTAATTCCTGACTCCAATCAGGATTATGGGTTTTGAGCCTTTTACCCTGTGGCAACAATTCTAATACTGCATTAGCCGCTTTATTCCCTTGTTCATCATTATTGAATGCTACGACAACCCTATTGAAACTCTTGAGAAATTCCATAGGTAGGTTATTCGGGTCATCAGCTACTATAAACATGGTTCTAGTTGGTGGTAGCCCCTTGCAACTTGAGATCAGGTAGGTGGCTGCTGACATCGCATCAATTGGTGTAGAACACAAAAAGACGTTTTCTACCTTATCCGTTGGTTGCCCTCCTAATCTCAGATAAAACCAACCATTTGCTGTAGAGGTGTTTTGGTCGTACTCCACAGTGCGATGATCTTGTCTAGGCTTTGACCAAACTAATGCGCCAGTTTTTTCACCATCTAAATCACGCTTGATAAACAAAATATTTCGTTGCTCATCGATGTAAAGCAACTGAGCATCATGTAATCCTTGCGAAATATAGTCTGGTATGTAGCGTTTCTCGTTCAAATACTTGTGCAACACTTGCCAAACAACTTTATCCTCTGGTGGTGGGATGAACTGAGGCTGTCGCTGTTTGCGTTCAATATCTTGAAAGAGTTTTTCTAACTCCTCAACTGGGAGTGGTTTAACAGGTTTGAGCAGCAATTCATGAATAGGTTCATCATCACGTTCTGGTTGGTAGTCAATGCCAAGATGTTTTTGCAGGCCAGGGAAAGTGTAAGCTGCACCTAGTTGTGTGCCACTAAAAGCCTGCCCATCTTTCTCATAAGAAATACCTTTAGACTTACCGTTCCTAGTAAATCCTGTTCTCACACTTATGCCAGCTTGCTGCAACCGCATAATCAGCGTTGGCATTTGGGGATTATCAACTCCGGCTCTGTCAATTGTCTGCTGAACTGACTCTTTGATGATGCGTTGTGGAGGAGAGTCACGTTGTCCCTGTGAAAATTCTTCTTGCTCTCGCCTTATGCGCCTAATTTGTCCGGTGCTGGGCGTGCGATTAAGTTTCTCTCTACTGCCCTGCACTTGCACCAAATCATAGTCTTGCTCGATTTGTCGCAGGATTTTTTCAGAGCGGAGATAATCCCAGGAATCATGCACTACTAGCCCCGTATCTATCCTAATTCGACTGGCTGCAATGTGAATATGATCATCATCAGTGTTATGGTGGCGAAAGATGACAAACTGATTGGCATCAAAGCCCATTTCTTTCATGTAGCGTGAGCCAATCTCAGTCCACTGATCATCATCTAATTTATCACCCTTAGCTGCTGATAATGAGACATGATAAACAACTCGGTCGGCATCAGAATTTAATTGTCGAGATAGCCTAAACTCACGCGCCAATTCACGCGCATTTCTCCCGCTCATGTTGCCACCGATAAGTTTTGCATCTTCGCGGGATTCTAGATAATCTAACAGCTTGCGAAAACCTCTACCTTTAGTCTGCTTCCCAATCATCGTCTGATTCTTCGTCCTCCCAGTCCTCATCATCAATATCATCAGATGCAATGTCTCGTCTGCACTGGTGTAGCAGTGACAAAAGTTCTTGTAACAGTTCTGGGTTTGCTGGTGGAGTGCGACCCATTTTTATGGCTGTGTTAGTTGCCTTTACAAGCTGGTTAAGATTATTCCCAATTTGTCCTAACTCCCAATATGTTTGTAAGCTAATTTTACTCAGTCGTTTTGGTAACGGACGCATCAACGCATTACGTCTCATCATTTCACTTGCTGACATTCCTGCATCCTGTGACTTCATGCGAATCAAGTCCAGTTCGATGTCGCTCAATCTCACTGGAAATATGTGTTTTCTAACTAGGGCTTTAGACTGCTTGCGGTTCGCCATATTTCAGGATTTTTGAGGACATCACGCGAGGGGGTTTTTTAAGGGGTCTCCCCTTGAACCAGTCTGCCATCCGAGCGCAGCGAGGCAAAGCGTAAGCTTTGAGGCATGGCTGGCTTCAAGCCCATTTTTGGGAGGGGCAGATAACCCAGGGCGGCACGACGACGGCGCAGCCGGAGGGAGAAGGGGCTACAGTCAACAGGGGGAGACAATAGCGGCGTAGCCGGGGTATAAGTAATATATCAGCGTAGCTGGTTGGCTGCAATCATACAGCAGTAAAGTTAAACAGTAATGGTGGCGTAGCCAGAGTAGAAGTTAGATAATAGCGTAGCTAATTCTGGCGACGGCGTAGCAGTCGCTGATTGTGAACTCAAATCAGCATTTAAAAATTTAGTGATGGCGTAGCCAGAGTAAAAGTCAAAGATCAGCGTAGCTGAGTTAGAGCAACGGCGTAGCCGGAGCATTTTAGCTAAAGTCATCGTTTCAGTAAATGATGATAACGGCGTAGCCGTTAAGCAGACAATCAACTTTACTTTACAAGCTCATCAAATAGGAGAGAATAAGTAGTTAATCAATGATTATTTCTAAATCTAACAACAATGGGTGAACATCCGAACTCTGAAGGAATTACTAAAAATAAGATTGATGAGGCTATCAATTTACTGAAGTCACAGAAACCGAAAGAGCGAGAGGAATTATCAGATAGAGAAGCTATCAGAAAAATGAGGCGATATATTGAGAAGCTCACATCTGACAAATATGGCTACAGTTACGATGAAGTATCGGAGATGCTGAAAGGGCTGGGCATTAATTTGACTGGCAGCAGAATCAAATATTTGATAGGTGAGTTGAAGAAAAGCAGCCGTCGCCGTCATCAAGCATCTGATAACGGCAGTAGTAGTGCATCAGTTCAGGGTGCTACTGAAAATCAGCAAGCAGTTGTTGAAAGCAGCGAAGCTGAAGAAGCACCTGTAAAGAGTACGAAGGGCAAGATAAAATAACAGCCAGTAGCACAGGAGCAAGAGGAGGAATCAGAACCGACTAGAGAAACAAACAGGTCAGCTTTTGTACCAAAAATTTACAAGGATGAAGATTTATAATTTGTTTAATTATGAGTAAAACAGGGACTATCAATGCATACACAGCAGCGCTAAATAAAAGAATAGTGTTGTGTACTGGAGAAAAGAAAGACATAGAAAAAAAAGCGAAGTAATCGGCAAAGCATTGCCTCATTGCTATGACGGTACTACACCTAATTACGGTACAGCAGATTTTAAACCAATTTTTATCTCAACAGCCCCAGGTCGCTTTACTTGTTGCAGTTATAACTATTTCTGCAAATTAATTAGCTTTAATTAACTTTTACTACGCCTGTTTAAATACTGTCTTCTCATGAAGACTCCATATCCCAACATTAAAAATGCACTCAGAGCAGTTGAGGGTTCAGGAACAATTGGGGTTCTATCCACTAAAATGCTTTTTACTGCAAAACGGCTCTCTAAATTTAGATCATTTGTCTGATCGCCAAAAGCAATTACACCGTTGGTTTTAAAATTACTACGCTGCAAAGCAAAGACATTATCAACAAATAGCTTGGCAAGACCAGTGTTGTCTATAGTTAAACGATATGTATGAAAATCATTTGTAGTATCTATAGCAAATGATTGAGTTTCATCACCCCAACCAATACTATCTTCATTAAAATAAATCATTTGAAATCTGTCTAAAGGCACACCGGCAAAATCAGAAGCATCATAGCTAGGTAAAAAAGCAACGCTTGCATCAGCAAAATTATGTTTTTCAGTAACTTCAAGAACCTTTAATGTTACTTCAATAGAATTAATAGAGTAAGGAGTTGTTCCATCTATCCCTACATTACGGTAAAATAAGGTGAATTGACCGTAAGAAGGTGGAGCTTTACCAATTGTATTTATTGTTAAGGCATCACCATCAGTTGTAACGTCTGGTGGTAAATTAAAATCTGTTCCAACATTCCATCCTTGTTCGCTTGGTAGTAAACCTCCGTTAAGAACTAAATCAGCAGCTTTTACTTGCTGTATACCAGAAAGAAAAATCAAACAAAATATTAGAGATTTTGGTAAGTTTTTTAAAATTTTTGCTAACGCAAATACTGAAAATCTTACCATGTTACCTTCCTTGTGTAATAAGCTAAAAACGATGTTACTGTTTTGCGAAATTAAAATTATATATTGTCGTTAAGTGAAAACATTATTAATATTGATTAACTCAGAATGTTATAAATACTACAAAATAGAATACAAGATATTGAGTATTCAGTACCTTAGCAAACGGTAATATTCGTGGTTTCTGCATTTGTGTGACCATAATTAAGATACGTTTGCCGTACTCTCGCTTCTGCTCCCCTGGTAAAGAGCCGCCTTTGTCAATAAATTTTATATCGTTACTGTCAAATTACAGTTCGTTTGCGCCGGGGCAACAGCTGACACAAGGAATTGATTTGAGTAAACTTCAGTGGGTAGACAACTGAGTACAGCCATCAGTAGGTAACCCTTCACTTGGGGGCTACAAGTTAGTATTACTCGCCTTATCGCTTTATTACCAATGATTTGGGCAACTTGCGCCACTTCGTCTAACACGTTTTCTGGTGACGATTCTGATTCTGTGATCAACATCGGGAAGTATGAAAGCACCAGCCACTTTTCATCGTCATCTAAATCAGCCAAATTTTTATTACTACCGCTATTAAGACTGTCTAATAGCAGGAGTAATATTTTTTTAAACCTAGCCCAGCCCCCCCAGCGTTGCGTAAATCGGCTCACCCAAGCTTGAGAGATTTCAGCAATGTTTGCGATCGCCGTTTGGCCAATTTTCTGCTTAGCTTGCCAAAGCTGGATGATGGCGTTGACTATGGCGTGTCCGGTCTGTTGCTCGCGGCTACCAGCTTCGGTGCAAAATGTACAGGCATCGACAACCTCTAATTTCACCCCTGGTAGTTCATTTAAAAGGAATGAGATGTCATAGTCAGCGCAGAAGTAAAAGGTCAGCGGTTGGTTGGGGCGACGGTGTGAACGTAATCGCCCAATCTCTTGGATGATTTCTGCGTGGATCAAGTCTGTAAGATACTTTTGAAAAGTGCTGTTATCATCTTCGAGGTTGACCCTTTCCCCAGTCATCACCTGATATTGTGCAGCTAAAACACCAATGTTTTGGTAGGGGATGCCAAAGCTTGCGATCGCACGGACATCACTAAAGCGATTAACACCACGCCCATCGACAAAGTGACCGTATTCTGTGCGACCCTCGGCCTGAGTTGCAATCTGTTTCCAATCGATAATCCCAAGGGTGGGGCAGAGTTTTTTCAAGGTTTCTTTGAGGGCATTAACACGGGCGCTAAGTGTATCGGAGCGATTTTTGGGCAGCTTACCTAACCCAGTGACGTTGACGACTTTTAAATTGCCGTAGTCTGGGCGTTGTTGCTCAATAATTAATACAGGGTCACTGATGCCCAGTTTCAATTTCAACTGCTGAGATTTGAATGTGGCATCAAGGTAAATATTAAATTGGGCAGATTTGGCCAATTCAGTATGTTTGGGATTTCGGCGGTAAATGCTAAGTACACCCCATTGAGATTGAAAACTACCGTCACCCTTCCAAGCTTCGAGGAAGTCAGGCAACCAATAATTAGGCAAGTCAAGAAACTCCCTACCTGCCGTTCGTGCGCTGTCTTTAACTAACTTTTTGGCTGCATAACGAGCCGCAGCACTTTTTTTGAGTTGTTTATCTTCGGTAATATCAATAGAGTCTAAGTCTTCTAAGAAACTTAAATCAGGTTCTAAGGCTTGCCCAATCGCTTCGATATCTAAGCCTGTTGGGAATTCGGGCAGCAGCGCTCGGATGCTTGCATCATCAAAGCCGTAGCGCGAATTAGGCTTGAGTTGCTGAGTAAATAGTTGATGTAAAACTTTTAAAGCAGGTTGCAGCTTGGACATTATATTTGGCTCTAACAGCACCAGCTGGCCCACGGTAGTTTCAAAATCAGAGCGGTTTACATCAAGAGAACGCACAGGCTTGATGAGTGTGTCGGCTTCTTCCCATAGCCGCCCAACAGTGAAAGTTTGGCCAGCAGCGTTAGTTAAAGTAACTGGTGTAGAGTCGGGGTGCGCTCTGAGTTCAGAGAATTGTTGAATAACCGTGCGTTTTTGAAAGCGGAAGCCAAAACCGTCACCTAGAGCGAAACGGCATTGGTTTTTAAGAGAACAACCGCCACAGATGGGGCTGATGCCGCTCTCTTCAAAATCAAGACTGGTGAAATTCTTGTTGCGGAAGGCACTAAATAAGTAAGTTCTGTGACAATTACCATCAGTGTCGGCAGTCTCACCCGCTTGAGTCCACAGTTGAAAGTCATTACCTGTAGGAGTTTTACGAGTGGAATCGAGTTTAAAGCCGTTATGACGCACAGGCAGGTCAACAAAATTTGTCTCAATCGGCAGTGTGGACGGGTTTCTGTGGTTGGCATCCTGGTAAATTAGTTTATCAACGCCGAATAGGGCCGCCGTCAATTGCCCCGCGTTGTAAGACTTGCCCAGTCCAGGGTGGGAATTATCTAAAATTTGTGTCCAGCCCTTAGAAACAGCTTCCACCCAAGCAGCAATATGTTCCTCTGGCTGGCAGGAAATAGAGATATCGCCTGTAATTTCGCTTCTGAACGGGATATTGCCCCTTTCGTAAATAATTACATTGGGCGAAGGCGTGTCAATTTCGGGTAAGGGCTTTGGTGTTGGTGGGGCTTTAAATCCTTTAAATATCGAAGAAAATGGAGCGATGGGCTGCGCCCCAGCATAGCTGATCGCTTGCTTCAATAAATTTTGGAAGCTGCTCAAGTCCTCTCTAACTCGCCCAAGCTCCCACTGTTCACGGCTAATTACTCCTTGGTTGCCGAGGTTGGGTTCATACTGCCGAGTCGGGAAACGAAAGCCGTACTGTTTAGCGATGTGAAACAGCGTTCCAATCGTAATTCCCCCACGTCGGAAACTGCCAATCTTGGCGCGAATGTTCCAAGTTGAACCCTTAATGCTGGGTGACCACTGTTCAGCGAGGATTTCGGCTTCAGTTGCCCCATAGTGACTAACCAGTGCCATCAACACGCTTCGGCATTCATCATAGTTGCCGCTGCCTGGAGTGCGTGGTGGGATGAATGAGAGTGCTTGCAGGATAAGCTGATCAATGTCCCAGCTTTCAATCAAAGAAATTTCACGCCACTGTTGCCGCCGTGACTCGATTTCTTGAATTCGTCGCTGATATTCTTCGCGCTCAATTTGCGCGATCGCCATCGCCTCACTTACCCATTCAGAGGGTAGCGTTGCTTGGGGGTTGACCAGGGGAAATTCCGCTAGAGTGCTGCCGTAGAAGACACGGCTTGCATCTTTACAAGCTGGGTCATGGGGCAATTGCTGCATGAGGAAGCGTGTACAAGCTTCTACTGTGTCAGCACCCTGAACATATTGGGGGAGAAGGAAAATCAACCGAAATTTATGCCAGTCTGGTTTATGGCTGGCAGTGGTGTACATTAAAGCGCAGTGTTTTTGGATGAAGGGATGGGCTAGGGCTGACTCGATGGTTAGTTGTGGAGTGTAAACCTTGATGAAATTGCCGTTTTCGTCTTTAATCGGCTTGCCCTCTGCATCACGGGCAACATCAGAATTATCAATGTCAATTAGTAGCCATTGAGAACCGATGACATTTGCCTTACTGCGCCATTTACCACCTAACAATCCAGCACAGATTGCGTGGCCTGCTTTAATATGTTCCTGGACATCGCCTAGAGTACCTTCTGTATCTTGAAAGTTAGCGGCCAGCTTCTTAAAGTCCCAGTCTTTGTTTTTGCCGGTGGCGTTAAACGCAAACTTGATTTTATTACTAGGTATGACTTGGGATGAAAGCGCGTTATCGCAAATAAATTTTTTCTCAGATAGCTCCGTTCTTCTGCTCTCACCTACGGCGTTTGTCATTTATTAGTCACTCCTTCTATGAAACCGCCGCTTATTAGCCATTACCCCCTCTGTTGGTACAAGCTAGGGTGCTTATCGCAGGAAGTAAAGGTTTGACGGCAGTTAAGATTTTCAGTAGTCGAAAAGTTTTTGATATTTTTGGACACCAGGAAATAATGCCAGATTGGCCAAAACCACTAGGCAAAACTGATCTAATTAATCTAATTAATCAGGGCTGTTTTAAGAGGCTACAACCCTTATGCAGCAATGATTTCAAAAATAGATTGTCCGGGGATTCTAGAGTTTTTGTCCGGGGATTCTAGAGTTTTTGTCCGGGGATTCTAGAGCCTTTGTTTTAAGATTCAAAGCCTTACAGGGCAAAGCTTTAAAGCCAATTTTTTGAATTATTTTTTTTAAAACAAGACTGCAACAGAAAACTAGCCAACCACAGCCGTTTGTCAACTCGTAATTGGAAAATGTAGAGTAATAATACTTAGTCTTGGATATCAAGAAGTGTTTTGATCTGGGTGGCAAGCTGTGGATTGAAAATGCGCTCACTCCGTTCAACCAGGGAAATAAAGTTTTGAGAAACGCCGATAAAACCAGCCAGTTTCGCTTGCGACCAGCCTTTAGCAATACGTGCTTCTTTAACTTGACTGCTAGTCAAGCTGATGTGTTGTTCTTGTGTGGGCTTGGCTTTGGGCTGTAACTGTTCTACTTTAGGTTTAACTTTCGACTGTAATCGTTCAACCGTGAGTTTGGCCTTGGATGCTATGAGTTCCGGGATAGGGGTTGGGGGTTTGATGGTAAGTTTTGCATCCAATAACTTATCAAGGTAGCCTTTGCGTTTCTTCTCTTTGGAGTCTGGTCTTAGCTCTTTGGGGTAAGTTTCAAGGTCAAATGCAATCTGCCAGCCCAGTTTGAGTAGTAGCTTGATGGCACTATCCCAGTGCTGTTTTAAGTCATAGGCTCGGCGGCGATCTAACCGAGCTTTATCTATAATCGGTTTGGCGAATGCAATTTCTAATAGCTCCTGTACTTTGTAATTTCCATCAAGGCGAATTCGACTATCTAATGTTAGATATATAGCCAGCCTGAGCGCGAGTTCATCATGGTAGGGATCGATTTTCAAAACTTGTTGAGCTAAGTAGCCAAACTGATATAAAGCGTCCCTTGATTTGGCTCCTGCTCTATTCAAAAAATGTTTAGTCCAAGCACCGGGTTGAATAATTAGCTGAACTTCATCAGGTTCTTCTATTTTCCCCTGTAAATTTACCTGACCATAAGGCACAACTGTGATGTTCCACATTCGACCTACAGGGGTACTAGCATTTATTCCACCTTTTTTATTCCTACCTTCTATCCATACTGCTTTAACTAATAAACAATCTAATGCAAACGCAGTTTTGGCTATTTCTGAGAGTTTTTTATGTTTGGGTAAATCAGTTCGCTGATCCCAACCCATATCTTTTATCAATTCACTGGCATTGAGAATAAATAAGCTTTCCCACGGTCTTTCCTGTTTCATTGCATAGGCAGCAAAGATTAAGTGCAGTTTGGCACTATTAAACCCAAATTTATCGATGATTTGTAGTGCTTCATCCCAAGGGAGCATGGAAATATCGCCGGGGTTGGCAATATAATGCTCAATGAAGTTTTGAGAATCGCCCTTAGCTCTATGTTGTAAGTAGGCTATTCCATCTTCATTCTGCTTCCACAATTCTTTTTTGATTTGAGAGTCAATACTGGAAAACATAACTGCTGCTGTGGGAATAGCTTCAAAGTCTTGGGACTTAAATAATTTTGATTGTCTAACTGTGATTGAAGTATTTGGGATGGAATTAGCTGGAGTTTCAAGAGAAGTTTCATTTTCCTGAATACTATTTTTACTTTTCTTCGTTCTGGATTTGCTAGCCGGAAGATATAAATCATCCTCGACATTTTCAAAAGAGTTATCTTCTGTTTTTATGAGATTCAGGGAATTTATTACAGTAAGTTCTTTAAAAGACTGTAATAAATGAGTACGTAAAGCTTTTAGAAATTGTTCTTGGTTAGGAAATAAAGTTGAATCAATTTCTATGATTAATTTACTGAGGTCAATGTTTGCCTGACCTTCTTTATTAATCAAGTTGAGATTTACTATTAATGGAAGTTGCGGATTTAAATCATTCGCTGCCATAAGATAACTCTCATCTTCTAGGACTGCATAGGCAACAGCAGGCGGATTTCAGATTGGTGTATCAGTTAGCCGCCATCTAACACCAGTAAGCAAAAGTATTCTCTGCCATTTATGTGTGTCAGCTATTTCAAGCTGACACACATAAATAGTAAGGATGGCAGAGTTACTGTTTGTATTCATTTGTCCTTCTTGTCGTTGCTAGATGATGAGGGAATCCTCCCTTGTGTCTCAGCTTCTTCTATAGCTTTTTCAACTAGGTACGCTACAAGGTTGGCAACGGGACGACCTTGGTCATCAGCCCATCGCTCTAATGCGTCAAAAACCTTATCAGGTAAAGTTACGTGAACTCTTTTACTCACTGCATCTAACATATACATTTGCCTTCTATCGTACTTTTTTAGGACTGATTTCTAGCTAATTAGTGCAAGTTTTCTCATTGGTGCAAAAATCTGCTCTAATTTGTAGCTAATATGTGATATTGTAATAGACAAGACGCAAAAAGTCTGCAAATTTTTTAGAAAACCAAAAACAACCAAATTGCGTCGAATCTAGTTTTTTGGCATGGGCATCTGATTGCAACCATGCTCAAAGTTATGTCTGCAATGATTTAGTCATTTTCAAGGACTTCAAAATATGGCTCAAGCGCGAGTTGTGATTAGGGGTGCGGCGCTAGAAATGGGCGAACATCTTTTGAAAACTACCAGATTAGCAAGTTTAACAGAGCTAATTAACGTGATGTTTTCCAGGTACGGCAGGCATTTAGAAACTACTTGGGAAGTTTTGCCAGCCTTTGATTTAGATGAATGCGCTCCTTTAGCAAAATCAGTACCCACAGTAGGGGAGCAAAAATCTGCACCAGCAGCAGATTTCACTTTTGATGAACAATCCACCACCGATAAAAGCAATCAACGAACTACCGCGAAGTGAAAGTAATGCTTAATCAAAATCAAACAAGAAGGTTAGAAGCCATAGACCGCTGGCTTAGAGAAATCCGAGATTCAGACGAATTTAGGCAACTGGAATACTATCCAGACGTAACGCTAGGGGATGCCATACAAGCAGTAGGTGAACTACTTGATGAGCATTGTGATCACAAGCCCTTAAATTTTACTGATGACCAGTGGCATTCATATCTAGAACAAAAGCCAGTAATGCACATTCGCCGCGTGACAACTTGGCGTGAAAAGATTAGCTCATTCATCCAAAATGCCGCGTCAGAAGTAGCAATTGTGAGCTTGGTGACTACTAGTTTTATGGTTGTTGGTGCTATCTTTTGTCACGGCTTTGACCGGATTGAGCAAAGCAGAGGCGAGGAATATCAGCCCACATGGATTTACAACGCGAAGATTTTTGAAGGAAGCGCTATTGCATCAATCGCAGTCTTCCTGGGTGCAAGCTTGACGGGCGCGTGTGTTGGTGGAGACAACAAAGATGCATAACTTAATTCCTGTCTACGAACCTTCTACCCTGTCACAGTGTAAGGTGTATCAAATAAAGGGTACGCTGTATCGCTTTACGGGTAAATGCCCTTGGGCAAGGATTGACCATCCACAATGGACATTCGAGCCACTAGACGGACAGAGGAAGACAACCACTCTCAAGCTAAACCAGAACAAGGTAAGACATGGGATTTATGAAGTCCCTGGCATGGTGGCCAATCGTAAATCTGAAGTAATAGGACAGGGAATACAGCAAAGTTTGTTCTGAGGTGTTTGATTTGCGACCGCGTTGAATGCTCCCGTTGAACGACACGAACGCAAAAACTAGGCTTAAGGGGGTGTATCGGCGGGGGTAAAGAGAAAGTGTCAGTATGTCTTGAAAGCTGACAAGCCCTGTTATTGCGTGGTTATAGCCGATGAAAAGTAAGTTCTTCGTGATTTGTCAGATTTATTTTCCAAGGTTATTGATAGTCGTCAGCTAACTGCTCATATCAAATAACTGGATTTAGCTAATTACCTATGTCAAATACCTTGGACTTGTCTGGAATGGCAGTTAATTTTATACACACTTAAGTATCAACCAGGAGAAAAAGTGGCGACGAAAGAGTATATAGCTAAGTATCGCCAGTTGAAACAGATTTACGAGCGCGAGTTAAACAAACAGATTGCTGATATTACTTGGTATCGAGTGGTAGCAACCTTAAAGCAGCATTTCAGTTTTGAAGTACAGGCAGTTGATGCTCAAAAGATAGTCTCAGGATTCGCCGGGCTAAAACGGCGCTACGGCAGTTTTACGGGTCGTGGTGAGGGGTTTAGCGAACGCTGGCAAGCATTTAGACATTTCTATGAGTTAGATGCTCACTACTCAGGCATACAGTTTTTAGAAATTCTTGCTGACTATCTAAAAATCAATCTTGATGACGTACCGCGCAGCACTCGTTATTACTGGTTTGAACGCGCTGGCCTTTCTTTGAGCGCCAAGGAGGGGTATCACAGCAAAGATTTAGCCCTTGTTGCGTTCGTCGCTGCTAAATGGGCAATCAATAAGCGTAAGCAACCGATGAAATCCGCAACTATCGAAGTTTTAACACTAGCCCTCTAAGGAGCAATCACCATGTCTGACAAGTTTACTAACAATGTCCGCGCTCGTTTGTACAAACAGGGTTATCAAGGATTCACTAAAGATGATTACACAAGGGCGGCGCTTGCTGTCGAGTGCGATGACCTTGACAATCCCACCAAAGAACAATTGAGTCAAGCCGTTGACTATCTTAAAGTCAAATCGACAAGCCAATTATCTGTAGTTGATGAATCCGTTGAAGAAACGTTTCCAGTAGGGGCATTATATGCACAGCCTGAGCCGGAACTTGATAAGAATCAGCTTACAATCGCTTCCCCAGAGATTAACAGCATCACTGTAACAAGCTCAGATAAGCGTCAGATTGTAACAGCCCAATCATCGGCGTTGGGGTTTGAGTTAACCGAACAAGAAACATTGAGCATTGCTGAAGATGTTGACGACACCTTTACCGACTACAGCCAATTTCTCAGTACTGTCACAGCTGCAATCAAGAACTACGTTGATCAGAAATTTGATGTTATTGAGCAATCATTTGAGACTAACGCCCAAGACTTGCGAGAACACGTAAGCAACAGGGCTTCTAGATTGAACCAAAAGGTTAACAACTTCTCAGGAGACATGAAAGAGGATATGGGAGTCATCCGCCAAAACATTAAAAGCACTCAATTCTCAATCCTCGCAAGGCTCAACGCGGCTCAATAGTGATGACTTGACGCTGCTTGAGTGCTTAGTGATTCGCTCTTGTAGAATGGGCTACTTCTCAAGAATTGCTGTTAGTTTGTGTGCGCTCGGTGCTGTGATTTTCCCCTTGTACAACTGGATATATCTGCCAATGCTAGAGCAATCAAGCTATCAGCAATATCTCAAACGAAAGTCAGCTATTGAACAGTATGTAAGGCGGATGGAATATCACTGCAATCAAATCTTTACCCCAGAAAAGGAATATCGCTGTGAAAAGTTCAATGAAGCTAAAGAATCTGGTAACTTCCAAATCACGCCACCTAGAGCGCCAATTAAAAACTAAATTTAATGCATCTAGCAACCTAGTAGTCAGAGCATTAACAGGTGATAAATCAGCCCTTAAGCTGATAGGACAAATGGGTAATGACGGGGTAAAGATTAGTGAATTTGCCCCACAGGTAAGAGAGCAGATGTTAGCTGCTATCAAGGGGACTGAGGACTTAAACGTAGTCCTAAGCGACATCTACAAGCAAGCTGGTGTTAGCGGCGAAAAAATTGAAAGAGCAGTACAGTCAGCGATTTTAGCTGACACTCATCTAGCGAATATTCTAGAAGAGATGAAGCTTGATTTCGCTTCATCCAAGGAGAAAGAAGCGCTGCGCCATCAACAAGCAACAGACCATCTATTGCTGAAAGCATGGGTGGATAAACACATGATGCAAGTTGATGGCGAATATAAGATGTTGCAGACAGAATTGCAGACAGACATTAGACAACAAACAATTGATCTGCAACATGATAGAGAACTGGGCAAGTATTACTTAGAAATGGGTAATAACGCTCGTGATGACTTTAAACCTAAAAAACAATATGCAGGGCGCTCGATTGTACAAAAAATGAAGGATGCCCTGCTAGGTTTCTGATAGTTAAAGCCCGACATTCACAGCCGAAAGTGACTGTAGGGCAAGGAAATATCTTAACGCTAATATGACATACGACATTGAAGAGGATCAAGAAGAAGTAGTAAGCGAAATCGCCCCAGATACGCTGTTACCAAAAGACTTGATATTACATTTAGAGTCGCGCAAGCAGCACCGTAAAGATGTTATCAATACAACTGAAAAATTGACCCGATTTTTTGTCGGCTGGTCGCTAAATTCTACGGGATTCTTTATAGCTAAATATCTCTTAATAACTGGTGGCGGCGTTAATCTCTGGCTGGCAATTTCGCTCTCATTTTCTATATGCAGCGTTGGCTCTCTCGCTGGGCTAACGGGCTTGAGAGTTAATTACAACAGTGATGGACTAGAGGTAGATAATATGCAAAATCTTATAAAAACTGCTGGTGGCTTGGTGTTTGCAGGTGTCACAACTTGGCTAGCAGTCAAAGATTATCAATATTTTGAGAATTTGACTAAAGAAACAGTGACACAGATTAACCAAGATATCCAAACCATTGAAAAACAGAATCCGCAATCAGACCCTTGGGTGAGTATTGCAGTCGCACTGGCTTTATTCATTGGCTCTATTGCAATTATTTTTAAGGGGCGGGAATGAAACAGGGTGTTTTCGAGTTAGCGTTGGCTGGTGTGTGTGGTGTAGCCGCAATCATCGGGCTAGCAACATCGCAAACACGCCAGCCTTACGACCTGACACAAATTCAATTTTGTCCAAGGTCAGCGAATGGTGTAAAGAGTCAAATAACTTTGGATAAGCGTTTTTGCAACCAGCCGCGTTTTGTCCTTACTGAAGAATGGCAGCGCTACGGACTGTATGGCAGCATCATTCCTTATAAGGGTAATGCTATTCAATGGGTGCGTGATTTGCCCACAGATAACCCTAATCAGTTGCTAGGATATGGCATTGCAGTTATTGGGCTATGGGGTATCGTGGGTTGCCTGCTCGTGCGTTCGCAACGCCTCAAGCGCACGGATTATGAATTGGGAGAACTCGAAAAGACTGGCGACTATGCAACTTGGCAGCAAAACAAGCACAAACGTGAAATTAAGCAGCATTCAACCCAGCTTTACACTGAACGCTTGAAAGATGGATTAACTGACCTAGACGTTCATTCTCGTAAAGAATTGGGTCTAACCGATGAGGATAACGAACGCGCTAAAGCACGTATTCAGCTAGAGGACTTTATGAAAGCCCGTGCTGTTAATCATTCTGTGATGGATAAAACCATCTCTGAGAATTTGCGAGACAGGGCGAAAGCTGACCAGGAACGCAGCAAGATTGAGGGTAAAACCAAGGGAGCGATCGCAGACAGCGACAATCAGCAGTCAGTTGACCAGCGCCTCATCAGTGACTTAATCGAAGCACTCAAGAATCATGAATCCGGCTGGCTGTGGAAGATTATCGACAATCAAAAGCCCGTTTGGGTGTTAGGAGAAGCTGGAAGCGGTAAATCAACCCTAGCAGCTTCAATTGTCATGCTCAGAGAATATCTGTTTGATATGCCCTTGTATCAGCTGATAGACGCTCACGCCGGGGAGAATCTTAGAAACGCATGGAAATATCTAAGCCCTCAGTTGATAGCTCAAACAGAGGAAGAGATTGGTCAAGCTTTTGATGATGCCCGTTCACGTTGGCTAGACAGAATTAACAATCAACCTGATAAGCAACCGCAACAGTTACTAGTTGATGAATTCACTAATTATTCTGAGTCTGATATCACCAAGGAACCTGCTAAAAAGTTTGTTAAAGCATCTCTTAGTGACCCTAGAAAAGCTGAAGAAAGATTAGTCTGTATTGCCCATTTCTTCACTAATACCGCCGTTGGTGGCAGTGATGGAACTGCTAAAGGTAGAAGTAGAGGAACTATTCAAATTGACCGCAAAACCGCCGATGGGAAGACACCTTTAAAAGTTGCAACAGTTAACGGTTTAAACAATTCCGAAGGGGATGCAGAAGTAGATAAAAAGGTGACAATTCCTAGTTGGCTGACTCCCGAAAGCATTCACAAGCATTTCAACGGCCAGCCAATTGATTTTGATGATTAATCGCTGAGAAACATTTCCTTAGCTATATATTATTACCACAATTGCTGTTTACAAGTTTTCTTCGTTGAGTAGAGAGGAAGTGGAAGCGATGCTGGGACTAAGTTTAGAGGAAACGAGGGTTTATCGGGAGGCGATAGCTGAGGGTCAAGAAAAAATATTGAAAGCAGCTGTGCCACTGTTACTAAAAACAGGGATGAGTATAGAACAGATTGCTCAAGAACTTAATGTTGACGTAGAAGCTGTGAGACTTGCTGCACAGCAGAACACGAACGAGTAAGCGCACGGGAGATTGGCGTTTACAAGTTTACTTTTGTTTTGCGGTGAAGAGATGGAAGCTATACTGGGACTGAACATTGAAGAAACACGAATCTACCGAGACTTAGAACGTCAAACCAAATTAAAAGCAGCAGCACGCCTTTTGAACATGGGCTACACTCCGAAGTAGCAAAGGCAGTTGATTTGTCGGTCGAGGAAGTCACAACAGAGGTGGTAAATTCTCAAACCCACACAGAACAAGATCGTACAGAGTAAAGTCTTGGGTTTCGGTATAGACATCTGTGTAGCTGGAGTTTCTAAAGGCAGGCGAATATGCACACTGTTATTACACCTGAAAGAATCGAGTTGCCACCAGGCGCGGTGTTAAAACTTTTGGGAGACTGGCAAGACTATCAAGTACTGAGTCAGCAACTTGGAGATCGCTGCTCGCCTCGCATTAAATATCGGCCTGGAGAGATTTTGCTAATGGCACCGCTACCAGAGCATGGAAGAGATGCGAGCTTGCTGGGATTGATAGTAACAGCTTTACTTGATCACTTAAACCGCACATACGACTCATTTACGCCCATCACCATGAGCTTGCCAGAAGTCAGTGGCATTGAGCCTGACTATTGCTTTTACATTGAAAATTGGAGATCCGTAGTAGGTAAGAACCGTATCGACTGGCTCAATGACCCTCCACCAGATTTAGTGGTTGAGGTAGATGTTACTAGCTATACCAGTATTGATGACTATCTTCCTTATAAAGTGCCAGAGGTTTGGCTGTTAAAAAATAAGCAGCTATTAGTTTATAGATTCCAGGGTGAAAATTACGTAATTACAGAAAGCAGCTATTTTCCTAACGTAAGAGAAATTGTGCAGCAATGCCTCCAGATTGGAAACGAGCAAACAACAAGTGAGGCGATTAGGTGGTTAAGGAACTTTTTGCGTAATAGCGTTGTTTAATCAGGTCAACATTAGCCTAGTTAGTTTCCGTATAGACATAGTATAGAAGTTCATGGAAACTGCCGTTGATGGTTGACAAGGAGCGAAAATCTGGGACTTGGGGTGCTGGGCAGCGTTGATATCACTCATTGGTCATCGATATCAATTTCTCCTAAATTTGGTATTGCATCCAGCTTCCAGCACACTCAGTCAGCGAATTAAGCAAAACTTATCAATCAACGAGAGAATCAGGATCACAAGCGGAGCGATTGATAAGCCTGGGTTAAGTGTGTGAAGTCGTTCACGAAACAATCACCTTTCCAGCGATAATAGAGTGTAATAGTAGCTTTCTACTCATCACACGCTGTTCCTGGAAATGAAGACGCAGACGGAGTTGGTTGAAGAGTGGTTGGACGTGCATCACGGTAAAACGAGGGCATCTTACCAAAATACCATTCGCAAGTTTCTAAGTTTTACCTCGGTGGAGGCGATCGCCCTAATTCAGATCCGTCACGTCCGGGATTGGCTGGATTCCCTGCAAGAGGCAGACACGACTAAAGTTAAACATCTCAACATCCTCAAGGCGTTTTTTTCCTATGTGACCAGTTTGGAGAAACCGCCAATCTCACGCAGCCCGATTCCTAAGCAGTTCAAGTTGCCCAAGCCGAAAGATACCTTGGTGGAGCGTATTCTTACACCGGAGGATGTGGATGCCATGATTGCAGCGACGACTGACACGCGCAATCGGTTAATTTTAAAAACTCTGTATTTAACTGGGATTCGGGTATCTGAGTTGTGCGGGTTGCGTTGGAAAGACGCGATTGCTTCTCGCTCTGGCGGTGGGCAGATTAATGTTTACGGCAAGGGTGGGCGTACTCGTAGAGTTCATGTCCCCCAGGAGCTGTGGCTCTCCTTAATGTCACTGCGCGGTGAGGCGTTGAAGGATGCCCCTGTGTTTGCCAGTGCGACGGGTAGACCCTTAGCACCTTCTCATATTGACCGGGTGGTGAAGAGGGCGGCGGCGGCAGCAGAATTAGAGAATGCCATGAATGTGTCAGCGCACTGGTTTAGGCATAGTCACGCTACCCATGCTTTGGATGAAGGTGTTCCGGTGCATTTGGTTCAGGCTACTCTTGGGCATACAAGTTTGGACACTACAAGTAAATATCTGCACGTTAGCCCTGATAGGAGTTCTGGGGAGGTTTTAGTTAAGCGATGGTCTGAGCCGTTTTAAATTTTCAGCTTTGAATTGGTTGCACACTCAGGCGATAGCCGAGATGATGCAGAATAAGGCTGATGGTTCGCAGTTCGGGGTTGCCTTCTGGCGACAATACTCGGTAAAGATTCTGGCGGTTCAAACCCGTTTTTTCCGCAAGGCTCGTCATCCCCGAACGTGCTTCCACCACGTTCCGTAGTGCTTCCAGAAAAAAACCCAGATCGCCATCCTGCTCGTACTCTTCAAGGGCAACGTCCAGGTAAGCCTTTGCCATTTCCGGGTTCAGCAGCTGCTCTTTAACAACCTCGTCATGGTTTCTCAGTTTCTTGCTCATCCTGTTCCTCCTGATAAGCCTGCCAATATTCTTTAGCCTTTTCTATGTCCCTCTCCTGGCTGTCCTTGTCGCCACCACACAGGAGAATCACCAGATCGTTCGCGGATTCACCAAAGTAAACGCGGTAGCCACTGCCAAAGAAAAACCTAATTTCAAGCACGCCATCTCCAACCGGCTTGCAATCCCCGTAATTGCCCTGCTTGAGTCGCTCTATCCGTCGAATTATCCTTGAACGGATCACATAGTCCTTCAAGTTTTCCAGCCATTCGGTGTACGGCTCCTTGCCGTCTTCTTTTGCATAGACTAGCAGTGTTTTTTGACGAACGATATCAGCCATAGATTATAAATCGTAGCTTAAAAGCGACAAAGTTTCAAGAATGACGCTGCCCTGCTAGATTTTGGGAAGGTTGCTCTTTGGTATTGGGGGTCAAACCCTAGTTGTAGCGGAAATCTCACCAATTACTTTCTCCAAACTGTCGGTGAGATAATTTTGGCTGATTGATCATCTAAATAGAAATCGTAAACAGGTTCTCCTGATAATTCGCAGCGTAGCGGCTCAATAATTTTAGTGAATGGATTCCAAACTGCTGTTACAGTCCGTTTCGCTTTCTTTCTTTGCAACTCACACTGAATATGTACCGTAGGGAGATGGATAATCATTGCACTGTGCAAACAAGCTTCTACACTCATTGCATAACGCTCTTGGATGTCCAACAATTTTCTCTCTAACTCTCTATTAGTGGCTTCAATTCGTGCTAATTCCTTGTCTAGTTCATCACCAATCAAATGTTTTGACTCAATCTTGTGGCGAATTTCCGAGCTAATAGTATTGTAATAATCCTTAAGTCTTTCTTCATCCCTAGCTCTAGCTCTTGTTAATTTAGCCTGCCAATTATCTAAAGATTTTCCAATCAATATTGCACTTTGATGTTCGATTAATTTCAACAACTCTTCAATTGGCATCGCTAATGGTATATCTTGATGCTCCACAGTCATTCGGTCAGACTCCCAAAACAAAGCATCCCCAATTTCTACTGGTGTTACTCCTGTTATTTCATTGATAATAAACGAAACTAAACCAATCCTTTTTTCCTCTGCATTCGCTGTATAAGCCACATTACACAAGATGTAGCGAGTAATTTCTGGTTTAGCATCTAGAAAACGAATTAAACCATTTTGAGGTGTGAATCTCTCAGGTATGCTCTTGTCAAAGCCCGTAGTTTTTAGATAGCCATCGAATTTTACACCCAATGCGCTAATAAGTCCTTTAACAGCTAATAGCTCAGATAACTTATTTAAGACTTCTGAATGATAGGTGACAAAAACACTTTGGGGTACATCAGCAATAGTTGTAAAAGTAACTTCTTCTGGGAGTGAAAGCAGCGATGCTATGTTTTCCGTCAACAACACATTCAAAATGTGTTCACCAGCAGGCTCTGCTATCCCGTCATGCAGAGAAACAATTTTTTCTAAGGTAGCAATAATTGGGTCTGATAACATATTCAGTCAAATCAATCTCTCAAGCTTCAAAATCTTCGCCGAAAATCTGTTCATCCAGTTCCTGAATTTGCTGATACTGGTTTTTGGCTTTCAATAAATTATCTGCCAATTGGTCAAAGGCTGTATCTAATTCCGGCTTGATCTGATGCTTGAGCCAGATATCCATGACAATTTCACTAAAATCAAATTCATCATCCACGTTCCCCAAAATTGTTTCAATCTCTCCGACCACCAGTTCAAACATATTGATTTTGTCGTGCAGTATCCGCAGAATATATTCTTCGATACTGCCTTTTAGACAAAAGTTAAAAATAAAAACATCCTGGGTTTGTCCGATGCGGTGGATACGACCAATGCGCTGTTCTATTTTCATTGGGTTCCAGGGCAGGTCATAATTAACAATCGCATTGGCAAACTGAATGTTACGTCCCTCTCCGCCTGTTTCGGATGCTAAGAGTACAGAAACAGTATCTCGAAATGCGGCTATAGCCTCATCTTTCTGTTTAAGAGACATACCACCCTGAAATTCCGCAAAGGGGATATTTGCTGCTTGCAGAGTTTGGGCCAAATAAGTGCTAGTCGCTTTATGGGTTGTGAAGACCAGAGTTTTCTGACGAGATTTTGAGAGCATCTCTACCAATGCTTTTGCTTTCTCGACCTGCTTTACTTGAGATGCTCGTCTTGCTAAAGACTTCAGTTCTTCATCAGGTAGGCGTTTGGTCAATTGCTTGAGGGAGTCAGCCAAAGCACCAGGGGATGAACCAGCACGCATTAGCAAATTGGTGCGCGAGAGCCTGTCTAGCTTATCCTCAGAAGAACGTAGATACTCGCTCAAGTCCTGGTAAAGTTTCTCCTCGCCTGCTGCTGGGGTAACGGTAATTGTGGTGGCGAAGCGTTTGGGCAGTTTGACATCTACTAGGGCGCGGGTATTTCGTACCATGACTTCCCGCATCAGAGAGCGCAACTTTTCTGGATTTTTAGGAACTCGTCCATTTCTAGAATCGACATATTCTTTTTTAAAAGCGGCTTCTGTTTGTAGTAGTCCTGGTTTGAGGAGAGTCAGCAGATTAAACAGTTCAACAAGGGAGTTCTGCACTGGCGTAGCAGTGAGCATGAGAATAAACCGCTTATTCAGGGCGTTGACCAGTTTCCAGTTGACGGTACTGCGATTTTTCAGGTGGTGGGCTTCATCGACAACTACCAAGTCCCAAGTGCGACTGGTGACGTGGGGATAATGTTTAGCAGATTTAGCCGTGTTTAATGAAGCAATAATTCGCGGATTATTCGTCCAAAATTCATCTATGGGTTGTTGCGGGTCACGGTTATCTGTGGTGATAGTAGCAATATTAAATTTATCACTTAACTCTGATTGCCACTGGGAAACTAGGGATGCGGGAGTTAACACCAGCAGGGACTGTACCATACCCCTAGCTAAGTATTCGGCTATGATTAGTCCTGCCTCAATGGTTTTGCCCAATCCGACTTCATCCGCTAGTAATGCACGTCCACCTAGTTGTCTGAGAACCTTTCGGGCTGTTTCAATCTGATACCAGTATTTGTCGATAGCAGTTAGTGTGGGTAGGCAAATTAGCTGATCGTAGTCTGCCATTACCGATAGGCTAAACAGGTCTAAACGCGCTTCGTAAAAGTTAATAGGGTCATATTTACCTGCTCTGAGGGCTTCTAAGGCAGTGGAAGAATTGAATTTGAATGTATAGTTTTTCTCCATGATGCACCGCTCCCCTAACAAATACATTTGACCACACCGCGCAAGTACATTTGACCAGTTCCGCACTAATTAGGGAACTAACTCAAAGCCCATGCCCACATGAGTGAAGTGAGCATCTTGGGTGAGGATTGTTGTAATGTTACATTCTTGCATAACGACCATTGAGGTCAAGTCAGTAAAAGAAATCAGGGGCTTATCGAGAAATTTAGAACGGAGTACTTTTGTTTGGGCAAAGCGTTCTTCAGTAATGCGGATTAAATAAAAGTTATCAGCATTAAAGGCAGACAGCAGAGCTTTCATAGATTGGTCGGCTCTCGGTGCAGGAAGTCGTCGAAAGAAGAAAGTGAATGTTTCGTCAAGAATGTAATCAGTTGTATAAATTTGTCCATTTTGAGAAATGGCACTTTGGTAGGCTTTTGTAGCTTCTTGGTGATAACGTTCACTTTTGTCATGGAGCGTGAGCCAACCCCAAGTATCAATGAAAAGGTTAGTCGGCATAAAGTTCGTCGTCTAAGTTGGCAGCTAGGGAGCCATGAGATACTGCACCGATAAAGTTTCCCAGGGGGTCAATACTGTTGCTGTGTGGGTTAATGGCTGGTGATTTATCACTACGTGCAAGCTGTTGAACATACCGTAACACTTCTTCGAGGTGCTGCTCTGGCAGTTGTTCAATCGCCTCAAAAATGGCTTGTTTGGTTGTCATAGCAATGACTTCATGTGGCTTTCTTCTATAAAGTCTACTGCTTATATTCCTGTATTAGCTAGGGCTTCTCTTCTTTTGATACACTTCAGTAAACTGGAAACTAAAACCGAGCCTGTTGACCAAACATCAATGTATCTTCTAGGAACGAAAGCCAGTGTCCACTTCTGACCAGCCATGCCGCATTATTGCCCTGTTTAACCAAGCGGGTGGTGTCGCCAAATCGACACTGACCCAAAATTTGGGATACCACCTAGCAAAACGAAAACATCGCGTCCTCCTCATTGACCTAGACCCCCAAGCGTCCTTGACCAAATTCATGGGGTTAGTGCCATCTCAGTTACAAAAAACCATTGCTGATGCCATTATTGACGAGCAGCCCTTACCAATTCATTCTGGCATTCACGGTATGGACTTGGTTCCAGCTAACCGAGTTTTAAGTGGAGCCGAAATGCAGTTAGTTAGTACTGCCATGCGTGAATTGCGCCTCAAGGAAGCCGTTGAATCTGTTCTAGATGCCTACGACTTCATTCTTGTAGATTGTCCCCCCAGCTTAGGGTTGCTTTCTTATATCTCCTTAGTCGCGGCCACACACGTACTCGTCCCCGTCGAAACTCATCTCAAAGCCTTTGAGGGAACTGACGAACTGTTACAAACTATTACCCACGTCAAAAATAAAGCCAACCGCAAAATCCAAATAGCCGGGTTTGTTCCTACGCGGTATGCCAACCAGAACTCAGCAGATAAACGAGCATTAGCAGCTATCACTGAACAACTTTCAGCTTGGGGTCGGATTTTCCCTGCCATCCCCAGAGCCACAGCTTTTGTCGATGCGACAGAAGAACGTGCGCCCCTAGCGGTGTTTGACCCTAAACATTCTGTAGTCCCTATCCTATCTGAAATCGCTTTGGCTTTGGAGGCTTTGTGATCCGACGTAAGCAAACTGACAAACCCTTTGGGGGTCAAATTACAACTCCACCGCCTGCGCCTTGGTTATCCTCACCGGATGCCGAACAGCCAGCAGCTACTGAAACTACTATCAAGCTTGAAGATATAGTTCTGTCGCAACACCAGCCCCGACGATACTTTGATCCACAAGCATTAAAAGAATTAGTTGAGTCAGTAAGACAGCATGGCATCCTCCAACCTCTGTTAGTACGTCCACTAGGTGGGGGAAAATACGAACTAGTAGCAGGAGAACGACGCTATCGGGCAGGGCAGTCAGTAAAACTTGAAGCTGTGCCTGTGATTGTGCGTGAGCTAACCGATGATCTAGCGTTTCAGTTGGCTTTGATTGAAAACCTGCAACGAGAAGACCTAAACCCTGTTGAAGAAACTGAAGGGATCTTGCACCTGTTGGCAATCCGGCTTCATTGCGATGTAGAAGCCGTCAAATCCTTGCTGTACCGAATGAAGAACGCTCACAGTAAAAGTGAGGAGCAATCAAAAGATTCATTAGATGAATCTAGGAGAAACGTTTCTCCTAACTCAGATGAGACTGAATCTCTTGACAGAATTTCTGAAAATTTGGATTCTGAGACAGAATCTAGGAGAAACGTTTCTCCTAACTTAAATGATGAGCAATCAAAGACGGTACAGCAGGTATTTGAGAGCTTAGGACTCATGAATTGGTTATCGTTCACTACCAAGCGTTTACCGTTACTCAATCTGCCAGAAGAAATTTTAATAGCACTGCGATTCGGCAAGCTTGAATACACAAAAGCTCAAGCTTTGGCACGGGTAAAAGATGACGAACTACGAAAAAAACTTTTATCAGAGGCAATAACTAACGATTGGTCTTTAAGCCAAATCAAAGAACAAATTCAAGCCAGCACCCCTTCTGAAGCACCACCATCATCTAAAAAACCTGACCAAATACCAGAACGACTAAAAGATATTACGCAGCGCATTAAAAAGCGTCAGCTATGGAAAGAACCAGCAAAGCAAAAACAGCTAGTAAACCTGATAAACAAGCTAGAAGCCTTACTTGCGGATGAGTGACTTGGTTTGAATTTTCAGGTAATCTCTACTTCTAGATTTTAAAAATCTGTGATCAACAAAGGTGCAAAGGGAGAAACAGAGATGGCGGAAGATTCACAGATTCGAGCATTACTCAAAGCTTGGTTAGATTACATCCACGTCGAAAATTTGAGTAATGCCAAAGTAGAACCTGACGATTCGGAACAAACCAACATCTGGGACTCTCTTGTAAATCTGATAGGCGATAAATTATTAATAGACGAGTCTTTATTTAAAAAGATAAAGCAACCTCTTAAAAATGCAAAAAACAAAGAGCAAACAAAATTACCATCAATTGCTGTAGCTTTCCCGCAGCTTTATGTAGTTGAATCGAATCGCCGTCAATTTCGCCCGTTGTTCACCATCAACGTTTCTCCAATATTCGAGGGCAATTATCGTAGTAGCGGATGGGATTTAACCCAATACGAGTTTCAGCCTATTATTCCAAATTTGATGGAATGGTACGGGCTAGAGGAAGAAGCGGCTGAGTCCCTGGTCACAAGGGAAGGATTGAAAGTTTTTCTCGAAACTACTTTCAATCGTCCCTTTAAGACACTACAGGATTTTCTGGTGCTGATTGAAATACCGCCGTTTCCCGTGCGGTCAAAACTTCTCCCTTATTTGTTGGATTTTGACTACACTCCTTTTAATTACAACCTCAAAAAAGATTTTCAAAAAATCAGCGAACAAAATTACTTTCCTTGGGCAAGACCAGGACACCCAGCTTACGAATACCTGTTTGAACAACCAAAAGCACCTCGGCATGAAGTGGTTTTTTTGGGTGCATTTCCTAACTCACAGCCCGATGACTATCAAGCACAAGCCCTCAAACATTCCCAAGACGAAAGAGTTACTGCTGTGATTGGCCCACCGGGAAATGGCAAGACCACACTGTTGTTACATAAGATAGCGCAGCAAGTGGTAAGTCGAGCCGTGGAATTAGCTTCAACTGGTCGGGATAGAAGTAACCTAACTGTGGTAACAAGCACTAACAATTTTGCTGTAAAGAACGTTGAGAAAATCTTAGCCAGTAACTTGACCTCTGACCGTTTCTACTTATCAGGAGGCTCAAGGGATTTAGTTGAGAGCCAAGTTTTACCTAGTTTGCAAGCTGCACTCGACTGGTTAACCAAAGAAACGTTTAATTACGATGAATGGTCGTCAGCACAGCAACAATTATTAGCAGGTGTTCAACAAATAGAATCTTACAAAAAACAAGACGAAGATGAGCTTCAACAGAAAAGTGTTGATGAACAACTCTTTGAGGAGCTATGCCGAGATATAGAATCGGTTGAGTCGGCGATAAAGACCTTTGAACTTCAGCCATCATCACCGTTAGAATCCTCACGCGACT
>NZ_CP151104.1 GCF_038096175.1 Nostoc sp. UHCC 0302 | reverse complement strand
TTATAAATTGAAAATTAGATGTCAGGATGCACTTTTAATTAGAGATTTTAGCTATTTTAAGTTTAATTTTTATTAAAAAATAAACTTAAAATCACATCTTGACTTTTTCTTTACTTTTGCCGTGTAAAGTTTAATCATTATGCACATAATTAAAATCAGAGAAAAATTGATCAAATAAATATTTGTGTCAACAACCTGGGAGAAATAGCAGGAGATTTTTTATTAACTACGCTAAATTTAGGCTATAAAAATAGCTTGAGCGCGTATTCTCTAATTTCATCTCCATCGAAAATCAAAAATAATAAATATCATGAGGAAGATTTTAAACAGAGTTCCAGAGGTGACAATTTACTTCTGGATTATTAAGATTATGGCAACGACAGTAGGCGAAACTGCGGCTGATTATTTATCAATAACGCTCAACTTTGGTTTAAGCATCACATCATATATTATGAGCAGTTTATTACTGATTGCACTTTTAAATCAGTTTAGGCTGAAGCGGTATGTTCCACTGAGTTACTGGTTAGTAGTTGTTTTGATAAGTATTGTCGGTACATTAATTACTGATAGATTGGTAGATGATTTTGGAGTGAGTTTGGTGACAACTAGCATAGTTTTTAGTTGTGTATTGTTGGCAGTTTTTTCGTTTTGGTATTTCAGCGAAAAGACATTAGCCATGCACTCCATCAACACAGCTAAAAGAGAAATTTTTTACTGGGTAGCTATTTTACTGACATTTGCCTTGGGTACTTCAACAGGAGACCTCTTAGCTGAGACTTCGGGGTTGGGTTATACACAATCAGCATTAATATTTGGGGCGGCAATTGCAATCATAGCTAGTAGTTATTTTTACTTGAGAATGAATGCTGTTTTGGCATTCTGGTTAGCTTACATCTTGACTCGTCCATTTGGAGCATCGGTAGGTGATTTACTATCCCAACCCACTAAAAATGGTGGTTTTGGCTATGGTACGGTTGGAACCAGTGTGTTTTTTCTCTGTATAATCATCAGCCTAGTAATTTACTTAAGCCTTAAGCGTAAGAAATCAGGCTTAGTGCCGATTGACCGAGAAGATTGATAATTGATTGCCTTATCGAACTTGGGCATATTTCTATTTGTAAAGAGGCGATTTGGTTGGCAATTTGTGATCGCCTGACCCATCCCTTCACTGTTCAATAGCTTTAAAAGCTATAGTGCTTATTCCACATAGCTTAGAACTTTTCAAGCGCACCATTCAGTTGTTTCTACCAAACTGCACTAATCTGAATAGATTCATGATGGCTTACCATTTTTTATTGTGAAAAAGAAATGAATAAAGTTGCAAAAGTCACAATTTTCTTCTGGATCATGAAGATTATCGCCACGACACTTGGCGAGACAGCAGGTGACTTCATCTCAATGACCCTTGGACTGGGGTATTACATAGCTTTTGCTGTAACGTTCGCCATCCTAGCTATTCTCCTATTTTTTCAAATTCAAGGAGATAGATATCGTCCAGCCCTTTATTGGTTGGCGATCATTGCCACAACCACAGCCGGAACTGAAATTTCCGACTTGATGGATCGATCTTTCGGGCTGGGCTATGCAGTGGGATCGCTGATTCTGGTAGCCAGTCTGTTAAGCGTTCTTGCTATCTGGTACTACCGAGATCGAGACCTGAGCGTTTATCCCATCATTAGGAAAGACGCAGAGACAACCTATTGGCTGGCTGTGGTGTTCTCTAACAGTTTGGGAACAGCTTTTGGTGACTTTCTTACCAGCAACTTAGAACTAAGCTATATTCAGGGGGCATTGGTGACGGCCAGCGTCATTGGTGTTGTTATCGCACTTCACTACATAACAAAGTTGAGCGATATTCTTCTATTCTGGCTAGCTTTCATCTTCACACGCCCCTTTGGAGCCACCTTCGGAGATTTTTTGACTAAGCCAGTCAAAGATGGTGGTCTCTCACTACCAAGGGAATATGCTTCCGCGATCGCCTTTATCTTGCTAGCACTTGTCCTATTCTTTTCTGTGCAAAAGGAGAAAAAAGTACGTCATCCACTTGAGTAGAAAACGAATGCTTATTTTGAAAAATTTTTACCCATTTTAGCTAATAACTGTATTTCCGCCGACCTACGCTAGCAGTAGCTAGGTCTTTTGACGATGAATAACATTTAAATATGCTACGACAACTTTCTCATTTCTGGTTGCGTTATATACATCCTCGTTTAGTTACATTAATTGCCGCTATTAGTATTGTTGGACTTGTTAGTTGTCTGCTCATTCTTTTTGTTTTAGCAAAACTAGCCCAAGAGGTCTTAGAGCGAGAGACTTTTACATTTGATACTAATTTTTTGTTATGGCTACATCAGTTTGCCAATCCCAACTTAGATAATTTCATGTTGTTCATTACAAATCTTGGTAATCCCAAAACCGTAGTTGTGGTTGCAGGAGTTACTTTGTTATTACTTTGGTGGCGACGTTATCGAGAAGATGCAAAAATTTTTGTACTTGCTTGCTTGGGAGCATTAATTTTAAATACAGGGCTAAAGTTGTTTTTTTCTAAACCTCGCCCTGAACTGTGGCATCAATTGATTTCTGAAAAATCTTTTAGTTTTCCTAGTGGTCACGCACTTGGTTCTATGGTGCTTTATGGTTTTATTGCTTATGAGTTAGCTACTTCCTATCCTCAGTTTGCCAAAGTTATTTACAATTTGACAGTTATTTTAATTGCTGCTATTGGTTTGAGCCGCTTATATTTAGGAGTCCATTGGCCCACAGACATAATTGCAGGTTATGGAGTCGGTTTTCTGTGGCTGATGATATGTATGACGATGCTTAAATTGCAAAAACTAAGGTAAAAAATTTAAGAAAATGCTTCTGCTATAAATCCACACCACAGTGACTCAAGCAACTCTTAACAAATAGGCGGCGTAGCGGAGTGTCTGCCGATGCCTGCAACAAATTGGTTGGCTCCAGATAGGATTTGTGGCAGTGGCAGACACCGACTATTTGAGCGAAGCGGTTAAGAGTTGCGCCATCACCTAGAGAGACATCCCTTTACTCTGTTTTCTTTCTTGTCGCTCTGCTTCTTCTCTTATTTGTTGCAATACACGCTCTGCTTTTTGCCAAAGCTGAATATCTTCTATTTCTACTGACCCAATATGAATCGGTGAATACTCAAGCTCACCTGACTGGTTTCGGTTGACTGCCACTCGAAAAATCTCACCTCGTTCATCATGGGTAAATACCAGTTCTCTACCCTGCTTCTCTAGAGTTGCACGTTTGAATCTAAGGCTATTTGAGCCAGTTTCTCTTAATTGCCAGTTGATTAATTCAACAGCAATAGGTACAGCTATAGCTAAGAATTCTGATTCAATACGCTGCTTTTGGTCAAGTGACTGTTCTGGTTCTGACTTTTGAGTTGCCAGTTGATTGCTAGCGATTAGTACCAATTCTCTGGCTTCATCTTGTGTCCATCCGGCTGGACTAACTTGGAGAATTTCTTCAACATCTTGGGCTGGCTTATTATCTAATAGCGCCCGTGTAGCAATTTCTTTATCTCGGTCAGTCACTAATAAGTTTTGCAAGTCGGCGCTGTAATACTTGTATAACTCGGCTCTTAGATTATCTTTTAGCTTTGGTTTATCTGTGGCTAAAGTTTGAGCTTTATTAAGAGCAATTGCATCCGCTTTTTTTTGTGATCTATGGAGTTGCTCCAAATAAACAATCGCTGCTTCCAGGTCGTCGAATATGATTCTTCCAGCTGATAGCTGCTGCTGATTTTGAGAAAGTTGTTGCGTTAGTTCTAATACTGTTTCAGTTAAGGCAGATTCAACAGTCGATTGCTCAATATAATCAGAAATTGATGAAATGGCTCGATTCTCTCTAATGGATTGTAAGTCATTAGCAAGTACTGTATCCAGGTCATTGAATGTAGTTTTAGCTGTAATAAGTTGTTCTTTGTATTGAGAAAGTTGTTGTATTACCTCTAATATAGTTTCAGTTAAAGTGGATTCAATCGTAGATTGTTCAACATAGTTAGAGATTGATGAAATAGCTCGATTCTCTCTAATGGATTGCAAGTCATTAGCAAGTACTGCGTCCAGGTCATTGAATGTAGCTTTAGCTGTAATAAGTTGTTCTTTGTATTGAGAAAGTTGTTGTGTTACTTCTAATACAGTTTCAGCTAAAGCCGATTCAATAACAGATTGCTCAACATAGTCAGAGATGGATGAAATAACCCGATTCTCTCTAATGGATTGCAAGTCATTAGCAAGTACTGTGTCCAAGTCATTGAACGTAGCTTTAGCTGTAATAAGTTGTTCTTTGTATTGAGAAAGTTGTTGTATTACCTCCAATACGGTTTTAGCTAAAGCTGATTCAATAACAGATTCTTCAATATAGTCAGAGATGGATGAAATAACCCGTTTATCTCTAATGGATTGCAAGTCATTAGCAAGGGCTGCATCTAGGTCATTGAATGTAGCTTTAGCTGTAATAAGTTGTTCTTTGTATTGAGAAAGTTGTTGTGTTACTTCTAATACTGTTTGGGTTAATGCTGATTCAATAACAGATTGCTCAACATAGTCAGAGATGGATGAAATAATCCGATTCTCTCTAATGGATTGCAAGTCATTAGCAAGTACTGTGTCCAAGTCATGGAATGTAGCTTTAACTGTAATAAGTTGTTCTTTGTATTGAGAAAGTTGTTGCGTTAATTCTAATACTGTTTCACTTAAGGCATCATCAACTACTGACTGTTCAATAAAGTCAGAGATTGCATCCACAGTTCTTTGTGTTCTAAGCTGCTCTTTTTCAGCAATCGCCGCTAATAGCTCGTCGAATGTGGTTCTTCCGGCTGATAAATTCTGCTGATACTCAGACAGTTGTTCTGTTAACTGTGGCAATGTTTCAATCAAAGTTGATTCAACTACTGACTGTTCAATAAAGTCAGAGATTGTATTTATGAGTTCTGACCTAAGTCGTTGTTCTGGAACTGATTTAGCTGGGGTTAGCTGGTATTTAGTTTCGACTATAATTTGAGATTGTTTAGGTGATATGGTTGATACTAGCTGTTGATTAACTTGGTTATTATTTACAGATTCTAAGAAATTATTTAAGCGTTTAATTTCGCTATCGTCCCGTTTGGGGTCGTAGTTTATCCCCAATTCTGTCTGAAGCTTGCCGAAAGAACACTTATATTTATTGAGATTCCCTCCCTGTTTCCACAGTAGTCGGGACGAACCATCTTCATTAACTGAGCCGACATCAATACCAAACTTGATACCTCTTACCCCACCGCGGCCGTAATAACTAACGATAGCTTTAACTTGATGTTCTCTCCATAACTGCTCAATTAATTGGGGCATTGTCGGTTTATTTTCTGCTACTTTTTCAATCGCTCGGCGCATTATTTCTTCACCTGGAAGTCCATCGCGTTCGACCCGTTCCAGTTGGTTCCGAGTCATAGCCTTCTGCTTACTCTCCCAACTACTTTGGACTGGGGTTAGCTGAAATTCTCGCTCTAGCAGTCGGGCGGAGTGTTCCGAATGGGCGTAATTGTTCCAGGTGCGGATGGATTTACCATCTAGATTATTGACCCTAGATGCAACGATGTGGGTGTGGTCGTGTTCTTTGTCTGAGTGTCGGGCTATGAAGAAGTCATAAGCCGGGAGTTCTGTCTCAATAAATTCATCAACGAGGTGTTTTAATTTTGTGTCAGCTATCCTTTTCTCTGGCTGTTTAACTTGGGCTTCATCACCTTTTAGGCGCGATAGGACAATAACATTGGCGAAGTGACGTTCAGACATAATCGCCAATTTTTCATCAGTTAGAGTCCCATCTATTTTAGGAACTGACAACATTAAGTGATAGCAAGGGTCTTTAAGCTGAGGGTTAAGATGGGCTGATAGGGTAAACTGCTCTACCAGTTCATTGGTACTGAGACCGTACATATTCCCGCCAATAAGTTTGGCTTTCTCTTTCTGTAATACATATTTAGTAGTGCCATTAAATGATTTATTAGCTTTGATTTTAGTAATCATTTCACTAACCCTCTGCTGTTGTCTGGGTGAGTGATTGGCGAGTCTGTTCTAAAAGTGCTGTCAGTTCTTCAATAGTTCTCAGATATGATTTCACCTCCACCGTCAGCGGTTGACTCCCAATTTTTACAGCTTCGTTAATCGCCTTAGTCTGCTGATTCAAGTTGTTCCCAATCTTCTTTAACTCATATATAGCTTGTCGGTTAACTTCGGGAATGATCAGTTTGGGATGTAGCAAAGGGTAGTCAAATAATCTCGCTCTAATATAGTCACTTTGCACCACTCCACTACATCGCTGCTCTAGCCTCGCTTTTTCGGCAGAGTTCACCCGAAACGTGATAGTTATTTCTCGCTTATCATCTCGTGATACTGAACGATTACTTAATGTGTCAGCTAGTTGATTACTTAGAGCAGCGCGGGGGTCTGGTTGCATAACTGATTAGGCGGAGAGCTATTTCAATATTTATTTTTTACTGGGTTATTCGCTGTAGCTGCAATGGCACGCAGTGCCGCGCAGGTAGGCGAATAACCCGGAACCTTTCCTTATTTATTAACCCCTTGACAAGACCTGATTCCTGGGGGTTTGGGGGACACCCCCAACAAGCAATTACATCGCTTTTCCGAAGGAAAAGAGCGCCGCTAGGCGCGTTACGATGTATTGCTTGCCTCACCCTCAGCGACAGGATAGGACAAACCAGAACCAGGGCGCATCACCAGGGACTGGGGGAGTCAGAGATAGGGTCACTCTTAGAGCGCCCCTCTGTAACCTCCTCGGTGTAACCGAGGGCTAGGTCTATTGGGCAATGCTGCTCAGGCTGGTGAACTATGTTGTTGATTCACGTGATAACTGCTTTTTCACACTAGTCTACCTCACTAGTAGCTCAAGTATTTTTTGTTGATATTCGTCACATATACACAAGAAACTTAAAGTTTTTTTGGCAACGAGTTTTTTACAATGAAGTGATTTGTTATTACTGGTGAGTATGCCCCGCAAACCAAAAGCTGTTCCTTTATCAAAAGTAGAAGATATTCAAGCTAGTCTCAAACAGAAAGCGGCAACTCCTAAAACTATTAGCCTCTCAGATTTAGTCAAAAGTTTAGCTAAACCGATTCAAGATATGTTGGATGCTGGCTATGACTATGAAGATATATCTGAGGTATTTAAAGGTCATGGGGTAGAGTTAGCCGCCAGTGGTCTTAAGGGTTTTCATAAAAGAGCTTCAACATCAACTGATAAGAGTTCGAGTAATTCTTCAGTGGTTGAATCAGCAGTTAATGATGATTCAGAGCCATCATCAACTTCGGAACCAACTGCAACTAATGACTCAGTGACACCGCCAGTAGAGCCAGATAGTTCATCTGCTGATAGTAGTGAATCAACTGAGCCATCCCCATCGACAACTACAAAAAGAAAGAAACCAACTGCTAAGGCTGCTTCCCAATTCAACATCACAGATAGGAGTGAACTATGAAACGCATCGTGATGATACTAGGAGGCAAGGGTGGTACAGGTAAGACTGCCTTTACTCGCTTGCTACTGGATGTAATCCACTCAAAGGGAATTAATTATTCAGCTTATGACGCAGATACAGAGAATCCAGAACTGTATGAATATTATCAAAACTTTGGCTCAGGGGTGAGGCTGTTGAACTTCCTGGAAGTGGCAGAGGCGAAACGCTTTTTTACAGAGATAAAAGCCGAATCGCCAGATTCAATAATAGTAGATATGCCAGGGGCATCAAGCAATAAAACTAGAGAGATAATCAGTAAGTTTGGACTATTCAAGATTGCAGGTGATTTAGGCTATCGGGTAACGCTAGTGACTGTATTAAACCTGGGATACTCGGTGATAACTAGCTTAAAAACGATGGCTGAATTCTGTGGGGATAAAGCTGATTATGTAGTGGTAAAAAATCTCTGCTGGGATAAAGGTTCAGGTTTTCAGCGCTGGGAGAATAGCAAAACATCGGCAGCTATAGCCGAACTAAAAGGCATAGAAATAGAAATGCCAGAGTTAGACTATTCGACATTTGACACACTAACAGAAAAGGGTCTGCCTTACTCAGCAGCTACTGAAGAGAATGGGTTTCCTTTTGGAGATTACCTACTAGTGAGTGGGTTTTTAGATCAAGCTAAACCAGAGCTTGAAAAGGCTGGGGATTATTTGGGGTTGCAGCAACCAGAGGTAATTCCAGCTGCTGAGCCGTCTAAAACTTCAACATCAAAACAAGTAAAAGCAACTGCATCTACTTCTCGCCGGGGTCAAAAGAAAACTAATGAACAGCAACGGTGATCACAACAATAGCCCGGAATTAACTGCAAATTTAGTAGAGGGCAGTGAACTGGGCGAGGTGAAGACGGCACTGGGCAGATTATATAGAGAGTTTGAAAGTTTTAAGCAATCACAAAAGACTGAACGTGAAAGGGATAGGGTAGAGTTACAAGCATGGGCGCAAACGAATTTAGTTCAGAGTCAACTACTAACCAAAGCAATGGCGACAATCGAGATCCTGACAAAGGAATTGAAGAATCAGAATCTCTCCTCGAACGAGTCCGAGCAGAACAACGCCGATTTGATGCAGCAATTAACTCCCTTGATGATGCAGTTAAAGAATACGCCCAAGTCAACAGCAACATTAGAGAGCTTAGAATTCAAAGGGCTGAAGAGCGAAGTATTGCAGTTGAAACAGAACTGGGACAAGTTGTTGACTCACACACAGAACTTGACTACGGCTATTCAGGAGTTGAAAAAGAACCCCCCTCAGACTATCACCATAGAAAAAGAGGTTTATCGCTCTGAACCAGTAGCTAAATATGGAATGATAGGGATGTTTACCGCGATATTTACTTTGTCGAGTTTCTTTGCATTTAATCAGTTTATTCCAGTAAAAATATCGAATGATTTCAATAACTATCTACAAGCTATCTGGCAGCGCACTGGTTTTACTAATACCAAGTTACAGAGAGTTGAACGATATCTTGGTACTGATCCTAATCAAAAACGAGGTGCAAGGTAATTCGGTAGCTGAATTCAATAAACAGATTTAAAATAGCAGTTATTGTCTAAGGATAGTCTAACTATACCTAGACAATAACTGCTATTTTTTGGGGTTGAGTTAATTCTCCTATCTTCGGATATTATCGGGTATATATTAAGGATTACCTCGATAAATAACTATCAATGACCTTGCCTTCTCGCTCCCATTTTTCATTTAAAAGTCTACAAAGTACAAAGATAGGGTTTTGAGGATTACGGTGATTTTTTCCAACTCTAGCCCAACAACGAAGGGTATGTGTGCTTTCATAACCAAGAACTAACGCTAGTTCTTCATAAGTTAAATCCCAACGTTTTTTAAAATCAATCGGGTGCATTAATATTTATTCCTCACTATTATGAATGCTAAAGCATTCATGTTTTGTACAAAGTTTGGGTGTAAAATCTGTGAGAGATTCTGGCTAGCGAACGGATATTTAGTCAAATTATTCGCGTGTCGTTAAAGGGATTTCATATTAAAAAGCGGTAAACCCCTCTTTCTCGCTACCCTTCAATTGCTTGGATTTAACAAGAAGTTCTAAGGCAGCTCTTAAATAACGAACGCTTGGTTTATCTTCACCCCACTTTCGGCTATTTCTAATAGCTGCAAAGCTAACTGGTGTAGCAACGGCTGAAGTAACAATGTTTAAAATTTGCTCCTGATCAGCCTCAGATATACTGACGAATTCTTCTACCTCTGCAATTTCAACCTCTTGGGTTGGCTTTGAGAAAATAGACTCCAGTTTATTAACTGCGTCTGGTGGTGCAATTTTCTCCCCTCTGGGCATAACTACTGGCTCGTGATGCTGCACCAGTTCGGGGAAAAATTTGAGTAATGTTCTAGCTGGATCTGGCTGTCCATTGCCTGGGTGCAATGAAGTTTTCAACCATTCAGGAATCATTCCCAGATTGCCACCGCTAACAGGTTCGGCAAAGTTATTAGGGTTAGCCTTAAAATATTCACCACTTGCAACATTAATCTTTCGCAACCCACCAGCACTAACAGACTGAGCTACACACCCAATAAAGTTAACCGATTGCTTAAAGGTGTCTGCCAGTCCTGCTGTCGCCTTGCCAACCACAGAAGTAAGGTTTGAGCCGTGCAAGACAATGATTAATGTACCGCCACATTTGGCGAAACGAGAAAGTAAATATTGGATAGCCCAAGTGCGATCTGTCTCATCAAGTAGGGACAGCAACCGCATCGCCTCATCAATCACAAGAAGTAAGTTTTTGTGGGAGTAAGGTTCACTTGCATCTAACCCTTTAAGAAATTTAAGCAAGTCACGGGCGACTAGTTTATCTGCACCGTCCGCATCTTTTACCGGGTATTTAAGAGCAGAAATCAGACTGCAACTAAAGGGGTAAACGTCTACCCCGGCTGTAAAATATTGGGTGTTTAATTCAGAATCTAAAGCTAGAGATAATGTTGCCAAGATTGCTGCTAAGGTTCCCTTGCCACCTCGCTGAGTACCTGCAATCGCTATCACTTGAGAACTCATCATGTCTTCTATTTGGAAACCACTTTTCGTTAAAACAGCGATGAGTGCGTTTGCTCTATTCGTCAGAGGGAGATGAGTTATAGTCTCTGGTGCAAGCCCCTGCGCTGATGGCTGTAACTCCTCCGGTCTAGAAAGTTCCGAAGCTTGGGGACTGTGGCGAATATCTATCTGTGGTGATTGAAACTGTTTAATATCTACGGTCGGTGGTAACTGAGTTTGAGCCTGTGCAATAGCACTTATCTCCGACAGATTCACACGGCTGTCAATGGTCACATCCTGTAAATGGAGAGCCATACTTTGATAAGTGGGTAGCTGACGACCCTTGAGCTTGCCAAACCAGCCAAACATCCAGCGATAAGCATAAAAACGTTTTCCTGGTTCAACTTGCGTTAAATACTGCCCAATATTTTCAAACTCAGCATGAAGAAAGGCGTACTCTTCTGCTGATTGTCGCTCTAAGAATTTAACGGTATTAGCAAGATGATCTGCTTGATAATTGCTCCGAGTATCATAGTCACCAGCACGGGCAACCGCGTCTATAAAGTTGCCACGTACAAATGGTATTGGTGCAATTTCTTTAGTGCGGTTGGAGTGTTCGACTATAAACCATAGCCATGCAGCGCCGCCAATTAAACCACCAACTATAGCCAAAGGATTGACCGCATAACAAACCGCTCCTATACCCCCAGCCAGCAAACCAAGTACACGGGTCATGTCTGCTTCATTCTCAGCCGACCGCGCCATTTCAAATAATTGATCCTTGCGCTCTTGCAACCATTCAGAAATATTCCCAGCTTCTAAATGCGAGAGACTAGGATACTGCAATCGCAGATATTCTGTTTGTTTAGTTGTGATTTTGGGGATATTATTTTCCACAAGTTAAATCCCTTATTGAGTTAAGAAGCCGCCAAAGTTCGCGCTCAATTTAGCGGCTATTGATTATCAGTCTTTGGTCAAGCGCCAGATGGCAAACCCAATTTCACCTGCCATCATTGTGCCGATATTAAATAAGATGCAGCCCAAAATCATAAATGGGGCTGTGTAGTCGAATGGGTTACGAGCTGCAAAAGTGGTGACAATATCGAACACCCAAACTGCAATCACAACCAGCCCTGCACTAGAGCGATCGCGTGTACCTGCGGTCTTGTAGTCTTGCCACAGCTGGCCTACTAAGTCAATCTTGCCACTAGGCTTTGTTTCAAGCTCATAAACCATGTGATCTTGAAGTTCCCGCCTAGCTGAATCTGGGTTTTTACCGCGTAGGGCGTGGGCTTCGATTACCTGAACACCTACCGAAACCATAAATGCCAAATAAAACAAGGGGTTGAACAGTGCAAACGGCACATTTAGCCAATTCCAAGTCGGCTCAAACCACGGACAAACAGGGGGCCCAGTAAAGATTAATTGCCAAGTTGAATCAGCACTGATTATGGAACCGCCGATAAATAAAATCCCGCCAACTAATGCACGACCCGCACCACCGTTAGCAACAAACTGATTAACGATCGCGGCGGCTGCCCTAATGGGTAAGCCAACAATCATCACAACAGCTTTGGCGCAAAAATCAATGATTTCACCAAGCGTTCGCTTCTTACCCTTGGGTTTACCATCAGTGTTACCAGTACTATTACTTTCTGCACTTGATGATCCATTAGCCATTACTTCCTCCTTACTGGTTTGATATTTTGAACGCTTTTACAAATCCCTTTGGCTTTGTATTTCCACTTCCAAATTCCTTCTTCAATCCGACCTATGCAGCGCCCAGAAGCATCAAAGACATCAACAATCTCGTCATCAAGATATAGGGTTGTGTCTGGTCTGGGATTGCGTTTACTGCTGTCAAAATAATTTGTGATTCTTAGAGAGCGAGTTGTGGGCATGACTCCGGCTTCATATAAGGCATCACTGGTCTTAGCCCGTTCTTCTATGCGTTTACGCTCTAATCCTTCGGTGGCTTTTAATCTCTCGGCTTCTGCATAAGCCCCCAACTTGGGTACTAAAGGAATGATTACAGGCAAGAAGCAGACTAAGACTCCAGTTAGGGCTAAATACAATTGCTTCTTGTACATTTCATTGTGCGATTGCTCTAATCAATGCAAGTTTTTCCCATTGCTTTAACTCATGCAGTCGCTGACATACGAAGGAGGCTTCGTTGCTAGGAGCGGTAGAAGATTCACACTCTAACCATGCTTCATGGGCTATACGTGCAATTAGCCAGAGTGTGTCTGATTCGCTCATCTTTTCTAGCCCTTCCCCCCATGTTTCACACATATCTTTAATGAGTGCATTGTCATGGTCGAGAGAATAAAATCCTACGGGGTGCGCCATTTTGATATCCTGTCTTTGTGTGTATCAGTTGAATGCCTGATGCTCCTTGGGTGCGAACGCTTTTCTTCTCCGGTCAAGCGTTCGCATAATTATGGCTCATCGAAACTGTTAGCAAGTTGTACTTGTTCGATACCAGATAAAACTTCAGAAATTGTTTGAATCGCATCATTCAAAACCAAGTCATTTGATGTAGTAAAATGCTCCGATGTTTGCAGTCTTCTATATTCAGGAGTAGATTGAATCAACCTTAAAGTTTGCTCAACACCAGCAAGAATTATTACTATTTCTTCTGTACTCAAAATGCTGTTCATTTCGCACCTCTCTGAACGTGCAACCTACGAGACCGAGGTTTAGGCTGTTGTGCAAGAAGTGTGATAGCGCCAGATGTAATTGCAAGAATGCCGATAATTCCAGTTGTAAGCGCTCCGAGTTTTTGAGAGCCTACATAGCCAAAAACAAAAGCAGATATTAGACCAATGACAACTGTGGTAACTGACTTAAGCTTGATATTATTCACCTCTCAAAGCCTCCAAATTACTTAAGTTGATTTGATGATTGTTATTGACAGAAAACCTTTCCGAAACTACCTTCTCTAAAGCTTTTCTCAGCCAGTAAGCGGGGGTTGTGCCATCCATTTCTGCAAGCATTCTGATAGCTGGGGTCAAGTCAGTCGGTACGTTGTAATTAAGCCGCTTGTTTAACATCAGTCGTTTCTCCTAAGTAAAGTTTTTTCATCTCTGATAAGGCAACGGTTCCAGGATTTTCTGGAATCAACAAATTACTTTCGGGAATGCTTGCCTTGAGTAACCTTTCCTTAATCAACATCTGCACAGGTGCGATTGCAAATCCACCGCCACACAAAGCGACCTTGCATCGACGTGCTTTCACTCCTAAGTCATCTAGGGCATAAGCCAAGGGAGAATCTTTCATCCATGAATGAATAGCGTTTTCTAGTTCGGCTCCAATGTTTTCGCCATCGGGTGCAATCGCACTTATGCCGTTATCGCTAACGGTTGCAGTTTCTAAAATCTCGCGCAGTTGGGAGGGGCGAATCATTTTAGAAGAATCAGTATTGCTCAATGCCAGAGAAAATTCTTTAATTAGTGTGGCAACACCACCGCCACCATTTGGACTACAAGTTACGCGTTTTGGTAACTTGCCGAGATTACTGTATTCGCTGATTGTGGCTGTACCATATCCAATATCAAAAGTGTGGAACTGTTTATCGTCAAAGCGTTCGCTTGCCCAAAGTGACGCGCCATATCCCTCTGGAAATCCAAGAAAGCCCTGCTTGGAGAAGCACAGACGATATCTAACACCATCTACCGCTATCCATTTGCATTGTGAGATGGCTTTCTTTAGTGACAGTGGGTTAGCCAGAGATAACGTTGATAAACGAATATGTAAGGTTCTACGTTTGTCGGAAGTGCCTGTAGATAACTCAAACAGATTCGGCAGAGATGCAATTGCGCCTAATGCAAGGACAGGGAAGTAGTCTACTTTGTAATTTTCAGAATCACTCATCGCTATGTACTCTTTACCTTGCAATCTGGCAGAGCTACCAACAACCCAATGCTCTACAACATCTTTGTTGTTTTCATCTTTGGCTCGACTTAGGCTGAAAGCTCCTAATTCTCCAAAAGGTACTGATGGCACACAACACACCAAGGATTCAGTTTTCATCACTGGTGTTGTGCCAGTTTCGTTATTAACAAAAGCCTGATATTTAATACTGGAGCGCCCAGCATCTAGCATCAAATGAATAAATGTTTTTGATGGCATGGATGTAATACTTTCAAGAGTTTCAGTCTCGTTTGTGTTGGGTGCGTTCGCGCTTATAAGTGTTGATTGCTTTTTAGGTCTTGGCATCTGATGGAAGTCCTCAACTTTTTGTCGTCACTGTCACTTGGAAAAGTAATCGTCATCAACTAGCTTTTTGTGTTTCATGTTTCATGTTTCAGGCGAGTATCAGTGGCGTTTCACAGAGTGAAATGAAGCTGAAACATTGATGCAACCGTTGAAACAGTTTCATGAAACGTTTCTGTGAAACACTACTGAGTATCAATGCTTCCACTAGACTCTTGCTGTGCCAGCGTCGAATTCTGCAAAAACTGAAGTAAAAGAAAGTTAACTACTTCTGCATGGTCATTAATGCCTAATTCCTGCGCTTTATTGCTGATAAATGGGTGCAAAGATTGCCTAATTGTTACTCGCATAATTTCCCTCAAAATAAATTCGCAGGCTGAAGACGCCAGAGAAACGTGTATCTTGTCTCTCGCTGGCGTTTCTGCCTTATGTCTGCTAATATAGTTGATAAGTTGCGAAGTTGCAACTATGCTAATTAACAACTTCGCTTTTAGACGTTCTGTAAAGCTTATGGTTCAATGGAGACAGAAGTTGCGAAATTTATATTTAGCTACCGTGTCAGCCAAAAAAGATGATCCAGACTACATGGCCTTACGTGGTCACATACCAAAAGATTTATTTAGAAGATTTAAAATGTTTTGCCTAGAACGTGAGGTCGATAATAGTCAAGGCTTAGAAGACTTATTAAAAGAATATTTTGCTTGGAAAGATTCTCAGAATACTAAGGAAACAGCATGACAAAAGCACAGATTCTATACATTCACTCGCGCTTAGACGCGTTAACAGCAGAGGTCAACTCGTTGAAATTATCAGCAGGAACTATTGACACAAGCTAGGTAAGACTGAATATCCAGCATATCAAAGCGTACAAAATCTCATTATTTTTTTCGCGCACAGGCTAAAAATTCATGTTTTTATAGATACAGCCTAAAAACACGCAAAAAAAGGGTAGTCCCAACTTACTTTGGGGCAAGCCACTACTCTTACTATCTAGAGCAAGCTATACCAAGACGATTGTCAGTCGTCACCAAAGCGGTTAGTCCTACCGCAACGCTAAATATTGAATTTTTTTGTATAGCTCTAGCCTAACAGTGGTCTGCCTGAAAGCGAAAGGGATTACTCAATCTTTATCGAAAGTAATCACCAAATTAAGGAGCCACAAATGAATACGCAAGAAACGCAGAATGCGCCCGGACGATCAAATCATGGCGCAGTGCGGAATAATAATTCAGATCCGTTCACTATAGCACAGTCAGCCCCAAGAGCGCAAGACCCAGCACCACGCAATCCCAAAACAGCCAGCAGCACCCCACAAAAGGGACGGCAGAACAAGTTTGAGAGCTTTGAAGAGTTCCAAGCCTATATTCGTAAATCCTTCATTGAAGGAAGTGGCATTGAAAGAGAGCTTTTTGAAGCGTGTGTACGCTTCCACCAAGACAACGAATTTAGCGACGGCGGGGATGTAGAGGCCCCCATACACGAGGCTCTGGGATGGGACTACATTCGCTTTGGGCATCATGCCAATGAACCGTTGTATGCTGCATTTCTCATGAATGAGGATGGCTCTGTCTGGCAGGTAATAGTGAGTTTATGGGATGAAAAAAAGCAGCGCCCATACAGCTATCTAGCACCCAAGAAAGGCGGCAACCGGGCATTCCTGCCCCCGGTTCCCTCAACAATACGGCAGCTAATCAGCAAGCGATACGGGGTAGAAGTGCCGATAGATGGCAGTTTCTGGGACTGGGTAGTAAATATTGATATCCCCAGAGGTGCAACCGAGGGAGCTAAAAAAGCACTATGCGGCATATCTTATGGGTATGTGATGACTGCCCTATATGGCTGCCTTTGCGGTGCAACAGGGTATGATACCACCTTAGTAGAGGATTTGGAGCGGTTCGCCAAAGAAGAGACAACTTGGTTGATTGCACTTGACCGAGATGATAAGCGCAGCGCTCAGATAGCAGTAAACGCTGGGCGAAAGAGGTTAAAAACAGCACTAGGGAAGCTGGGCTGCTACACCGCCGATATTATTTGGGATTCCAGGCATGGTAAGGGCTTGGACGACCTGATTGTGAACCAGGGGAGCGAAGCTTTCGATGCTGCTTACGGGCAGGCGATAGGCAAAATTAATCGGGCAAAAAGGCTCTCATCGGGCGAACAAGCTAAGAGCAAGAAAAAACTTGCCTACTTACTCATTAAAGATAGATGGGCAGATCGCTTGCGCTACAACTCAATGCTGATGGAGTGCGAACTAGACGGGGAACGCCTAGACCTCGACACTATCTCACTGCGAATTGCCATCGAGTTCGACATTGACCTGGGGAATGACACCGCCTCACAAATTGTGCAGATGCTGTCCAAAGAAAGGACATATCACCCAGTTGGGGAGTATCTTGAGCAGGTAGCTACTGAATACCCTGCCTCGTTTACTGATTCACTGCTTTTAGAATCCATCGCTTACCGTTACTTGGGAACCAGCGACCCGCTACACAACGTTTTCTTAAGAAACACGATGATTGCAGCTGTAGCGAGGGTGTTTGATCCTGGATGCAAAGTAGATACAGTATGCACTCTCCAAGGTAAGCAAGGGCGGCAGAAGTCGAAATTCTGGGAAAGCCTAGCCGTAAATCCGTTTTGGTTCGATGACACAATTGCTAGTTCATCTGGGGGCGATAAGGATGAGCGTTTAAAACTGCGCCGCTTCTGGTTGCTGGAAATGGCTGAGATTGAAGCGATTTTCAAAAAGAAGGAAATCGCCAGCCTCAGAGGGTTTCTCACAACCAAAATCGATAACATCCGCGTTCCTTATGGTCGGTCAATCGAAAGCTTCAAGAGAACTTCCATCCTGGTCGCCAGCGTCAACCCCGATGACTTTCTGGCTGACCCGGAAGGGCATCGCCGTTTTTGGGTGACGCCAGTGATGGTTGAGTGCATCGACACTGAGGCACTTGATCTTGAACGAGATCGACTTTGGGCCGCCGCTGTCCACGCCTACCTAGCTGGGCAACAGTGGTGGCTGACCAAAGAACAGGAGCGACGCAACGCTTTGATGAATAAGCGCTATGAATCGACTGATTCTTGGCAAGAGGTGATAGCTCTGTACTTGGACAATCACGCTGAGGTGACTGTGACTCAAATTCTCTCAGATTCCTTACACATTGAGGTGGGGCGTCATGACAAGCCCTCTCAAATGCGCGTGGCTGAGTCACTCAAAAGGTTGGGTTGGGCTAAGTTCCCGAAGAAAGTCGGCGGAAAAAGTACCTATGTGTGGAGAGAGGCTCTAACAGAAGAGTCAACTTTATCTCCTCCAGGTGTCAACCAGAACTTCATTGAGGTGTCAACCACCTCTAACCCAGATATATCAATGGTTGTGTCCTCAAGACTGACATTAGATGAATCGAGGTGTCAACCAGGTGTCAACCAGGTGTCAACCGAGGTGTCAACCACCTCTAACCCAGATATATCAAGCATTATAGACTCTGGGTTGACACCTCTTGAAAAAAAATCCCCAAAAATTGACAACGAAGATAAAAATACAGCTAGCTCTCTACTGAGTAGTGCAAATCACAAGCCTGCTGCATTTTCTGAAAACTCAAGGGAAATTAATGAAATAGGTGTCAACCAGTCTTTCCCCCAGGTGCAAGAAAGCACGTCTAATCAAGGGTTAGAGGTGGTTGACACCTCAGTTGACACCTCAAAGTCAAACAATCACCCCCAGATCACCCCTCAACTTATAAGAGCGATTGTCAAAGGGTCACGAGTGATGATTCACTTTCCAGGCAGTACACGGCATGGGTGTAAAGCAATAGTGTTGAGGTTCAAAACAGAGTACGGCAAACAAAAAGCCGTGTTAAGCGTGGACGGATTTTCTGGTAGGGAGGCGATATTAGAGTGCTTTGTCCCTGGCAATGATGACATGAGGCTCTCCTTAATCGAGTAATTCGCCATAATTCACGAGAATCATTCTTTAGCTACCACTTGATGCTCTAGCAATAAATCGCTGTTAACTTTAGCTGTGCGCCCAAGCTCGTAGCCAACTAGATCAATGCGGAACCACTCTCGCCAGATAGACAAATATCTCTTTGGGCAGGCAATGACAGCATTCCCAGTCTCGTCAAATTTGAATAGAAGCCCTATTAAGGAAAAGAATGCATCACCCGGTAAAACAATTACTATTGCTTCATGTCTGAGCATTTCCCTTGTTTTACCAGTCAACTTCGGCAGGAGAATTTCGTAAACCAAATGCTCAGCTCGATTAAACGTTTTAAATTCCTTTTCTAAACTCAAAGGCCCTTCTGCTTCTACATAGTCGGCAATCCACTTAGAAAGCGTTACAGCACCGAAGTAAAAATCAATAGCACAATCTAGCTCTAAAGCTTGCCAAATCATCAGACCTCCAGCCGCGTCATCTCAAAAGGGGTACGGGGCATTTCCACAACTCTAAACTTTTTTGATCTGATTTCAATATTATTCTGCCTCTGTTGACGGCTTTAGCGCTTTGTGATCAGCGTGTGTCAACTGTCTGGGTGAGACAGATGATAGTTATTTGCAATAGTCGGCAATGAGTGGGGTTTGGCAACGAGAGATTAAGGTTTTGGGGCGTTAGGCGAACAAAGTAGCATAAACTAGCATCGGTTTGAGTAATTATTGTTAGGTTGAACTTTCTTCACCCTAACAATAATTATCATTATTCTTTAAATGTATAATCTTGATTTTTATTGAATATTTTATTTGTAAGGAGTCCTTTATTATACTTATTAAGTATCCTGTCTTTGGGAGGAGGCACTGCCAATTCATGAAAACGCCAGATTTTGCTCAAGGGTTGCTTGCTCAGATTAATACTGATGAACGTATAATCATTGACTTCTTCGCTGTGTTCTCTCGTTTTGAGTACAGTCTTAAGCGAGCAGGTTATCTACAGGAAAACAAATTTGGAGTATCTGCTGACTGGGACAAATTTGCTACTGACCTAAGTTCATGTTTTGAAAAGTATCAATCGCAGCAACTTAAACAAGCTGTGGAATACTTCATTAAATATCCACCTCAAAAGCAAGTTAGCTTGGATGGTTGCCTCTCATGGAAAGATATGCCTTGGGATCAAAGAGAACCTATTATAAAATGGTTATTGATTGCTGTGCGCCGAGTTCGGAACAATCTTTTTCATGGGGGAAAATTTCCCATGCAACCAATTAAAGATCCATCTCGTGATCAACAGCTTATCGAATACAGCATTTGTATCCTTGAGGAATGTCTAAGTTTAGAAACTTCCGCTGCTAAAAAAGTTCGTAAATACTTTAAAGAGTATTTATAAAGTAAATCTTTAGACGCTATAATCAATTTTAATTTTAGCTTTTATAAAATCCCTGAATCAGCACGTATATCCCTAAGTATTAATTTACTAAATACGAAATTGTAGATTAGGGATATGTTCTATCTCTATCCCTTGCTAGCAGTATAATGCGCTGAGTTTTTGTTGATCATAGCTTACTTGTTTGATGTCTCTATTTTATGAAATTTGCAAGGTTCAAGATACTGTATTTATAACTGCCTATAGGTGTATCTGTCCGTTTAGCTTAAACTACTTAAACTACTTAAGCTATTAATGAGTGCATTAATATGAAGTGAATATTAAGCATTACAAAGTTTGGGGTAAGAGAGTGATCACAACCATTTAGTAAAACTAAAGCTATCTTATTTAGGTCGTGAGCATAGATTTTTAAAAGAATCTCAAGCAGAGATCCAGAGGGACATAGAAGAAAGATTAACAGAAATATTGAGTGTTCACAAATAATTTAATATTGCTAGATTTATTATATTAAGTTAAATATGTTTATTTTTTAAGAAAACAGGGAACTATAAATTATGTTTCTATAAAAAAATATGTCAATTTTAAGGCTTCTAAGTCTCTCAATTTTTACAAGTATCCTGTTTTCACTTATACCTGTAAGACAAGTGAGCGCTCAAAGTTGCACAAACTATTGGATTAATCCAAAAACTGGAAACGAAGAATGCTTCGGCAGCGGCGCTTTACCAACTGCTCCTGCTCAACAAACAACGGAAGAAATACCAGGACACAAACTAATTGCAGTGAATACTGCTGGTGACAAGATTTATGCCAGAATTAACAGTCTTAAACGATCATCTGAACGCCAGGGATGGCAGAACAGGGGTTATCTTGTTGTAATAACCAAGTACGCTTATCCTGTAGAACACGGTGGAGCAGTGGAATCTAGTTCTAGTTACGCCGCAAACTGTAATTATCCATCTCTTTCTCTAAGAGGTTATACAACATATGCGCCTGACAAATATATTTTGGACAGTGTATCAGGATCAACACCTATGTCACCTGTTCAAGAAGGAACATCAGGATATGGCATCTGGCAATACATTTGTTCCAACTAAGCATCACGTACATATTTATAAGGGCTTGGTACTTTTGCACCCGTTTGCTTTCTACATCTTCTAAGCTGAAGTTACACTCTGTTCAAAAGAGATGCGATCGCGCTTGACAAGAGAACTAAAAGCAATGCGATCGCATCAGAACTAATAACCTGTTAACAAGTTATCTGCTTAGAAACGAGCTATTTTCCGCCTCCTTTCGGCATCAGTAAGCCGATGTATGCCCCCACCGTAACTTTTGCTAAGTCTGCAAAAGTTGAGCGAGCGCTTGGATCAATGAGCGCAAGCGTAAATAAGCCAACAACGGAGATGAGGACGACAATTGCAAGAATTTCATCCCTTTCTGGAAAATTTCCTCTCCGACGTTTTTGTTCAAGCTCTCGAATCATAAATCAAGTGTCTTGCGTTCTTGTTGCGTGCGGACAGACTACGACTATAGGCATCACCGTGCCAAAACGGGAAAATTGTACGCTAAGACTGAAAGCTTTACCCAGCAAGCATCTTAGACACTCATTTTCACAGCACCCGTGAGCGGCTGTTTATCCTCAGTTCATTGGTGCAGAGAATTGGCAGTTCTCTGCACCATAAAGAAAGGCGTTAGCTAGTCAAAAGTGATAAATACAGGTGTGCCATTTGCTCAAAACAACTGATTTTTATAGCGTTGAGGTTAGCATCAGTTCCAAGCGCGTACAATTCTCCAGTTTTGGCACAGTGATGCCTTCTACTTAAAACCGCTTTTTTGTTTGATCATGCGATCTCCATCATGGGGTTATATCTGTTGTGTGGCCCCCTGAATAAATAAGTATTTGCAATAGTCGAGTCACCCCTGACTGGCGCTCACGTCAAATTAAGGTTTTGGGGCGTTACGCGATGATTTTGTGATGTCGTGGAAACCTGCCAACGAAAGTTTCCACGACATCACCCAGGCTGTAAAACCAAGTTATTAAAAGCCTAATAACAAAACATCAAAATTTGTTTGCAATAAAGATAGAAATTGCTTCTACCCTTCTTCCTTCCCCCCTCGTACCACAAAACTCGCCGTTTCTGTACCAAGGTGTATCTCCTGTGCCCTGAAGATGTGCGGAGTAGTAAACGTCATAGTTTATTATAGAGTACCCTGTAAGTTCTATTGCAAATCCCTCTAATCGAAGACCTTTGTTTTTAGTACCACAATACTCATTCAAAAATTTCCAGCCTGTGTCTCCTTGGCTTTCTATGTGCGCGAAGTATCGCAAGTTTACATTTTCAGAACTAGGTGCAAGTCTAATTAAGAATCCTTCCAACCTTTTTTCTTGCCCCGTTGTTCCACATAAAAAAGGTTGCTGGATAAAGTTGGTGTCGCCAAAACCCTCTATATGAGCCGTATATTCAATAACAGCCTTTTGACTAGGTTCAGCGTTAGGATACTCCTGTGTTCTTTGAGCGTAAGCTTTCTGACTAAGATTAGGTAATGCTAATCCAGTCAGGGCTAAACCACCTTTTACAAAAAAATCTCTGCGAGGCATTTTGATATTCATAGTTTTCCAATTTCCTGTTTTGTAATTATTGACAGTAAGGAAAGCTTTAAAAAGGCTTTGTTGTATGAAACTGAAAAAGGCGCACCTTTCCTCAAAGAAAGCTCCTTATTTCTTTCATCGGAATGAAGTAGGCATCACCGTGCCAAAACGGGAAAATTGTACGCGCTTGGCTGAAAGTCTTTGTCTGTCTATATTTGAGGCGTTATTTTTTTTGAGGGTGCAGAGTACTACCAATAGGGGTAAATATAGCGAAGCTGTCATCAGGGGCAAGATAGACTGAAAACTCTTACTATATATAGGTTTTAGCGATGTTTGAGTAAAATTGACCCCAGGGACAAAGCTTAGGTATCTATAGCTACAAAACCGGAGTATTTATTAAGTTTATTTACAGGTTTTACAGCAAGGGCTTGATCATATTTTGGCGTGAATTGACTAAAACTCTTTGACATAAAGCTTTGTAGCCCAATCCAGAGATTCCAACCAAACAGTATTTATAATTCTGTGTGCTAGGCGAAAAGCAATTATGGGGTGAAAAGTAGCAGTGCATTCATGCAGAAATTCTAGTTCGATGTCAAAAATGCTTAAGCGTAGATATAGCAATAGTTTTCAGCTATCTTGCCCCTGATGACAGCTTCGCTAGATCCACCCCTTATTAGTGTTCAAATCTGAAATTACAATATTAGCCATATACCCTGTATTACTGTTGGCAATGAGTTATACATTAAATTAAAAGTTAATGTTACACATCCAACTTTTCTGCTTGTTTGCGTGCAGTTTAATACCTGGAGAATGCATAAATGTGATCGCCTCATTGCAGAAAACTGCATAATTATCTAGGGTATGTACTTATTCTGCAATAGAAAGAAATTTGATCTGCGTCTGCTTCCCCCTTCTGAACCCAAGGCTTACACCCTAAAAGTCCCGACACTTTAGGCATCATCGTACCAATATATATTTGCCCTGGGGCAACATCTCTCTGAGTTCCTTAAGCAATCCCAGTTCATCGTCTCTCAAGGGATGTGCCCCAGAGTCACTGCCCTTTTTCTTGGTGATGAAAATCTGACGTTCGGCCCATATCAGTGCATCCCACCTAAAACCGCACTTGGCATCACTGTGCCAAAACGAGAAAATTGTACGCGCTTGGCTGACCAGTACAGGCAAATTGAGAGTGTGTCATTTCTGTGGCAATTCTCAGTCAAAATAACGTAAAACTCATGGCATTTATCAGTCATTCTCCAGTCAGTTCTTACCACTTCCAGGAAGTTCCTGGAACCGATTTTTATGATAAAAACATGGTTAACTCATGGAGTATGTATGGCATACCTGCGGCACTTTAACGGTAACTGAATTTTGATTTTTGACGCACAGTACGCCATCTTTGGCAGGGCAAACGCATCTAAATTACTCTTGATCGTAACGAAGGTTAATAACCAACGAAAAAATCTTTCCTTTCGCGTTTGATTATTTTTAAGCCCCAAAGCGATAGCCTAAAACTTTCGCAACAAGTAAGAGCTAATGACATTATTTGAAATTTGGTTGAGAATAGACTTTACTTATTGACATAATGCGGCCGCTCTGGCTGGGGTATGCTTTACTCATGTTGCTCTCTCAGTGCTGTCTACTATCTATTTACAGCGTATACTGAGAGAGCTTTTTTACTATTTCTCTGACTTTTCAAACAGCCTCTAAGTAATGAAAACCCCAAATTTATAATGATTAATTTATGCAAAATGTGAAATTTAAGTTAATAGCTATGGTTAGTTTTCTCACTACAGTAGCAACTTCGATTTTTATTAATAGTACATTCTTAAACCGTACTTTAGCATTTTTATCTTGCACAATTTTGGGATTTAATTCTGCTTTTTGTATGGCTTATATACAAGAAGTAAAATTTGAGCGTGTAATGGCAGCAGATTTTCCATCTGTAGGGGAAATTACCAAATGTCCAGAAGACAAGTTAAATTCAAAGTCATTTAAAAATTTAGAACAAATTAATAAAAAACTTGATTTACGTTTAGCATTCAAAGCTAGCGAAAAAGGACACCTTAGTATTACGAGAGATGCTTTAAATACAATCAACGTAGGCGAGCTTCGTTTTTGTGATCAAGCTATTAGGCAAATTATTGATGATAATAGGAATACGGATATTCTGCCGGAAGTAAAAGACCCAGAATCCGTATCAGAATACCTTACTACACGTGATAGCAAATTCTTTTCCGAAGATTTTTTTAAGCCAGAAAATCATTTTGACAATGAACAATTTGAAGCTTCTTCACAACGACTTATAGACCTTAAGGAAGAAATTATTCGTTATCTTACTCCCAACCCTAATGTTAGCCCTTACGATCCTTCTCTACCTAGCAGAGGAGGAATGGCACGGGCGCGTCTAGGTAGTGCCTTACACACAGTACAGGATTTTTACGCCCACACTAATTGGGTTGAGTTAGGTTTCACGGAGATTGACAAACGCCTTGGGCGACAAGTAATTACCGACCCTAATAGATTTTCTACTCTCCGTCCTGCCCCAGAAGATGATCCGGGTAAGCTTCTGCCTAAGTTTATTGGCACTAGAGATATAACAAAACTCACATCAGGTTATTTCATAGGCATTGGATTACGTATATCATGTCAAGCTCCCTCATATAAAGTTCGTCACGGTAGTATTAACTGTCGAGGTCTTAATAAGGATGAACCTGACAAGGATGGGTTCGCTAAAGATGGATATAAGAAAGCAAGAAACTTAGCAGTTGAAGCAAGCAAGGACTATATCAATCAAATCATTGAAAATTTACCAAATGAGTATTCAATTAAAGCTTTGATGGGTATGCTAGATGAAAATATCCCATCAAAATCAAAAGAAAACCCATGTAAATCAAAACCAGATAATCAAAAACAAAAAAAATGCGAACTAAAAGAAGGTAAGAGTTACGGTGATCCTCACTTAATCACTTTTGATGGATTGAAATATAGTTTTCAAACAGTGGGCGAATTTATCTTAGTAAAATCCAACGATGATGATTTAGAAGTACAGGTACGACAAACACCTGTAAATTCATCACTATCATTGAATAGCGCTGTAGCCATGAAAGTAGGTAAAGATAGAGTGGCGCTCTATTCCCAAGATTTGCCAGATGCAGATAGTAACACTCCCCTACGAATTAATGGGAAACCAGTATCAATAAAAGATGATTTTTTATCTTTGTCTGACGGGGGAAAAATTGCAAAAAATGTGAATTCTTATATAGTAGATTTCCCCTCTGGTGAGAAATTAGTAGCAACCTTAGCTCAGGTTGGAGGTAATTACTATTTTAATGTTTCACCTTTTGTATATAACCAACCAAAACGCATTAGCGGGTTACTTGGTGATTTTAATGGTAAACCCGATGATGATCAGAAAATTCGTGGTGGTAGTACCTTAGCGTCAAAGTCAACCTATGGAGATTTGAAAAAGGTTTTAGACTTGGTGGGAATTGGTCAACTTCCTTCCTCTTTAAAAGGTTCTGAGGAACTTTATTTTGAGCAACTTTACAAGGACTTCAGCAACAGTTGGCGAGTTAAGCCACAAGAATCATTGTTTGATTATCCAACAGGTAAAACCACAGCTAATTATACAGATACTAGTTTCCCAGATAAATATTTGAAACTAGAAATGCTGTCTTCAGACCAGATCGAAAAAGCGCGTAATGCTTGTATGGAGGCAAAAGTAAGCCAAGATTTGATGGAAGGGTGTATTTTTGATGTGGGCTTTTCTGGCTTTTCTGAGTTTGCTCGCACTACTGCTGAAATTAACGGTTACATCAATACTGTCAAGAAACTATTCCCAGGTGTAAACATACCTACAGTTACTAATCTGGTTGATCAGGTTGTTCCTAAAAAGATTTGTACGTTTGGTATTTGCATAGAGAGACCTTTCTAAGTATCTATGCAAAATTAATTATGTATTTTTCTCCAAAATCTCGAATGACTTTTTCAACATAGTTAACTAAATTTGACCAACTAGAGTATGCATCTATTTCTATCCATTCATATTTGATAAAACGCCAGAGAATTTCTATTAAATTTAATTGAGGGGAGTAGGATGGTAGCCAAAATATTTCTAATTTCTTCTCTTGCCACTCGCTAATTTTTTGCTGGATTTTTTTGCTTGTGTGAAAAGACGCTTTATCCATAACTACAATGGTTTTTATTTGAAGATTTCCAGCGAATTTATCAAGACAAGAGATAACGACATCACTTGTAACATTTCCTTCAAATATATAGGCATCTAATTCTTGAGCACAATTCATTAATCCTAGTACATTTAGGCGACGACTACGACTACTATCAATTTTAATATTTTCTCCTTTTTCTTGCCATCCATAAGGTATATAAGGTGTTAAACAAAATCCGGTTTCGTCTAAATATCTTAAATCAATTTCCCCAGATTTATCTTGTTGTTTTAGAACAGTGAGTTCCTCCTGTTTTTCCTTATATTCCAGTGGGTCTGGCTCTCCTGCTAATCCCCTTTTAAATCTCCTCCATGTCATTTCAAAGTTTTTTAAAATTCGTTTTACTGTATCTTTACTAACTTTGACTCCCCAGAGCTCTTCAATTTGAGCTAATACTTTTCCTAAATTTTTTGGTGATTGTTTTACCCACTCTTTGATTTGGAGCTCTTGAAGTTCATTAAAAATTGGTTTCCTGCCTCGCCCTGGGCGATTATATAGTCCTAACAATCTGTATTCTTCCCAATCATTCATCCAATTGTATATGGTTCCTCGAGTGACTTGAAAAATTTCCATCAATTCCGAAATTGTTTTTCCTTTATAGCTCAACAAAATACAGTGCGCTCTCTGTTTTACTTGATAATGAGAACTTTGTTTATATATTCTGTTAAGTAATTTGATTGTATCAATATTTAAATCTTTAATAAATCGCATTTTTTGACCTTATTGACAACCAGAAGATATTTTAAATTACTATTTACATAATATAAAATTAATTTTGCTTAAGTACTTAGAAAGCCTTTTAGTTAACGACAAACCCATTAAGGGTTAAGGCGCAATTAGGAGAGTTAGCGATCGCGCACCGATGCTTAGAAAAGCAAGCGTCTAAGATGCTTGCTGGGCAACGGTTTTAGCCTTAGCGTACAATTTCCCCGTTTTGGCACGGTGATGCCCTATACGCCAAGTAGTTTTAGGATTAAAGATTGCCAAATTGTCCACTTTGTGATAATTCTACAACTGCACTAATTGCAACATAACTTTATAAGGTATAATGCCTCTCCACTTTCCTGAGATGTCCATATATCAGATAAGCTGGGGAGAAAAGAGAGTTATTGCTGAGCTAACTCTTCTCTATACCTGCTCCAACAGATAACTTTCTTAACCAAACCGTATTTAAAGCAGACGTACTTATTAAATGACAACTATTCGCAATAACTCTTGAGTGGCGCGTCTCTCAACGAGAGAATAGGGCTTGTGGCGTAGTAGACTGTCCATAATACATCGCCTAAACCGGACACTATCACCAGAAATAAATGAGGCCGCCGCCCCCAACTCGTCTACCCAACAAGCATTACAGGTCTAGAGAATACCTTACACCAACTGAGGTGCGATCTCTCCTTGATGCCGCCCTCGATCGCAAAGCTCGTTATTCTCACCGTGATTATACACTGATGTTACTCATGTTTCGCCACGGTCTGAGGGTAGGGGAAGCTGTAGGGGCTAAGTGCGGTTTAAGGTGGGATGCACTGATGTGGGCCGAACGCCAGATTTTCATCACCAGGGAAAAGGGTAGTGATTCAGGGGTGCATCCCCTGAGAGATGATGAATTAGTTTTGCTCAAAGAACTCAGAGAGATGTTGCCTGATAGCAAATATATCTTCGTTTCTGAGCGTGGTGAGGTGATGTCTACTGATGCAGTGCGAAAGCTGCTTGGGCGGCTGGCAGCACAGGCTGGGCTTGATATCAAAGTTCACTGTCACATGATGCGCCATGCTTGCGGTTACTATCTGGTGAATCAGGGTTATAACACCAGGGAAATTCAAGACTTTCTAGGACACCGTGATATCAAACACACTGAAAAATACACTAAGCTGAATGCTCGACGCTTCCTGAATTTTGATTGGGGGGATTTGTAACGTTAAAACAATGGACTAGAGCCGAAAAAGCCCTCTTCTCATTCCCCCAAAAGTCATAAAATGAAAGCGCTCCTAAATTACGCCAATATCACTTAAGGAAATGGAATATTTGCTTGACAACCTTCTAATTCAAGGTCTTGACACATTTTATCACACTTATTTTTCAGGTCAGAGTACAGTATCTTATCTTGAGTTTCCTTAAGAAGCTTGACAACACAAGCATCAACTGGATTTGAGTTTCTGCTAACAGTTGCTTGCCAGAAAAGCCAGAACAAGCTAATAAAAATACCAGCAACGAAGTATTCCAATAATTTGCTCATGATGCCTCTACGATAATTTGTCGCTTGTTAGTTAGACACATGGCAGTGCCTTGCTCGTAATAAGCAGCTTCATTAATGAAAATAGGGAAAACAGTCGATGTACCTTTATATGTAATCGTTTCTTCGTCAAAAGTAAGAAAGATCGGCTCTCCAGGATTTAAAGGCTCAAAATCTCTAGACTGAAGCTGTGGGTGAATCATCGCTTGAATCTCTCCATGCTCATTTCTGGGATAATCGATAGTTCTTACATATTCATAAAGTGTGAGCGTATTGGTTTGAGACTGAATTGAACCTTGATTGAATGCTTGTACATAGTCAAAAATGGCATAAATTATTGACTTTGTTTTCTGAAATAAAACTGCATTCAACACGCCTTGAGGTACAGGGCCAACTTCAAGAGCAAAACCTAATTCGCATTGAGAAATCAGAAAGCCATCTGCTGCATGAGATGGTATATAAAGAACTCTCACTTCTGGATTAATTGAACTCAGATATACTGCTAGTTGTAACAACCAAGGATCAAGTTTGATTAGAATAAGAGTCAAACCCATGTTTGCAGTAGTACTGTGCAAATCCACAAACATATTTATCTGTGATTGAATTTGTGATTTGAGATTATTGTAGATTTGCCTTGCTAGCTTATCTTCAAAACTAGAGAGTGTCAGGTTGTGTAGGTCTTGATTATTGAAGCGGCGGTTTAAGTCTGTTTCAATATAACGTCTACATTGTGCAATAGCTTCGGGATTAGCTAACAGAGTCTGGATTTGAAAGCCTGAGCGTTGAATTAAATGGGGGAATTGCTCAAACAATTTAATTAGATGTACTCCTGTGAGTTCGTTTCCATGCATTCCCCCAATAATCATTACAATCCCAATAATGAAGTCTGTTATTTGCTCTATTTCAGGCATACTGATTGTTGATATAAGGTTAAATTTAATTAGTCCATAACTGGCTATATAAAGTCAAATCAGATATTGCATCAGACTCAGATAAATTTGCATAAGAAGGTATCAGCAGACTGAAATAATTTCTAATAATGTTGGACTTATCTATCTACGCACTAAAATTTTCAACAATTAGGATGCTCCTCGTCAAATTAACTTTTGTATAAAACTAGGACAATTTTGCATAGTAGGTATATTTATGAATATAGAGAATCTAAAGTTTTTTCTTGTTTTAGTAGAAAACCAACTCAACTTCAGTCGGGCTGCGGAACATCTGAATATTGACCAGGGGACTCTGAGCAGACGTATTAAGCGGTTGGAAAAGGATTTAGGAGACCCGATAAAGCGCTTAGAGCCTATACTTATTAACAGGGATACTAGTCAATTAACTCCTGCTGGAGAAGTGTTATTGAAAGATGCTGTTGAGATTATTAAGCAAGTTGAACGGACAAAGGAACGAGCATACAGAGCTAGTCGCGGCGAGATAGGTGAGTTGGGGATTGCAGTTAATAGCTCAATTATTAATAGTGTTTTGCCAGATATTTTGAAAGTTCTTCACTCTCGCTTCCCCGATGTCAAATTTGTTTTATATGAATTAGCACCTCAAGAGCAAAGACAGCAATTACTTGATTACCAAATTGATATTGGGTTTGATTTTTTACCCTCTGACAATCATCCTGATTTAATTTCTACGCTTATTTTGCAAGAGCCACTGGTGATTGCTTTACCTGAGTCACACGAACTAGCGAGTAAATCTCAAATTCCACTCAAGGCATTAGCAAATGAATCTTTTGTTTTACCTTCACCAGAGATAGTCCACTTCTATAAGCAAATTATCGACTTTTGTAAACAGGTTTTTGGTCGGGAACCAAAAATTGTCCAAGAAGCAACTTGGATGCTGACTGTATTGAGCTTAGTTGCAGGTGGAGTTGGGGTATCATTACTGCTGAAAAATGCCCAAAACATTCAGCGTCAGGGAGTTGTCTACAGACCAATTGAAGGAGAAAACTTGGAAATCCAGATTGTTGCACTAATGCGGCGCAATGACCAATCTACTGTCTTAAATGAGTTTTTACAGCTTGTCAAGGATATAGTAGCTACCAATTTGAAAAAAGAACGTGACAGATAGGAAGTGTAAGAAAGGTCGTGGAGAATTTACGAACTAAAGTTGCTCAAAGAAATGAAAATATACAACTTCATAGGCTACATTGATGTAAAAACGCCGACTGTAAAGCATTCAGCCCCAGATTAACCCGCAAGAGCGATCGCTTCCAGCGGGCGGGTACGCAATCGCGCTTTTGTCGGGATTTGATAGTTTCACGACATCCGAGGCAAGCGGTTCAAAGACACTCCGACCTGACTGGCGGTCAGTCCGGTAGTGAATGCAGTTGCTAATTGTCAGTGCAAGCGTGTATGCTGTTACACAAACTGTCTGCCAGTCAGACCGCCGACTATGACCCAACTCGACCGAGTGCCAGTAGCACAGCTCCCCGACAAGTACGGGATTGTTAAATCCGTCCTCTACGATCGGATCAATCGGTTAGGCATCAAGCCAACCAAAATTGGCAATAAGTCTTATGTCAGTGGAGAGCAATTAGAGTTGCTTGACCAGCTAGATGCTCACATGAAAGCAGGTGGCAGCATGGCGGACTTTGCCGACCAATACGCCAGACAGTCCGGCGGTCAGCCTGAGCATTTTGATTCTGGCATAGAGTCTGCCAGTCAGTCTGACGGTCAGTTAACAGTGACCGGACTGACCGCCAGTCAGCTCGGTCAACTTCCGCAACTAATTGAAGGGTTAGTGACACGGCTAATTCCTGCGATCATTCGCCAGCTTCCGGGACTAGCGACCGCTCCAGATCCAGTAGCCCATCTGCGGGCATTGGAAGAAGCTTATAAAAATGGTTGGCTACTTAGCACTCGTGAACTGGCGACTCTGCTCAAATTATCTCCAGCTACAGTTCGCGGGTACGGTACAAAGTTTGAAGATGGTGGTTTTATTTTTACCAGGGCGGGACAAAGGAAGGGGGGAGAGGTAGCGTGGTCAATTGGAAAAGCCAAAAAATTTAAATAGGCGTTAATTGTAGTCGGCGATAAATTGGGTGATCTGGTGAATGTATAGATTTAAATCAATGCTATTAAGATAAACATAAAAAACCCTAGATAGATGCCAACTTTATCGAGATTGCAATTTATCCAGGGTTGTAAAGTATCTATTTATGTCTCGTAAAACGTAAACTAAGTATTCCCAAAAAATTTAGTATTTGAACAGATGATTGATGTGGCCTTTATGGGGGCTGCCAAGAGCAACGGCAGAGTACAGTACATACTCTCAATAAACCCAAATTACACGGTTGTCGGCTCAAAGCCAAAAAAGCTCAACGTTATATCAATATATTTAGGTATCAAATCACTATAGGCTTTGCAGTTTATTGTGTCGCTAAATCTTCTACTATTGTTATCAAACGTCAATTTCGCCGTTGATCTCCTAAGTCTGCATTCATTAACTCCTCTGCTACCTAACTCATCGCAATACTCCTAATTTCCACAACGAGCCAGGGTGAAAATTATCCTACAAAGCCTTTATTCTCTGCACAAACCCAATACTTTCTTTGCAATTTTCCTACCGTTAATTAAAGTTACAAATGCAAAATTGCTCACTCTCTCATTTAAAGTGGATGTTTGAGTGGTTTATCCGAAACACTAGCTTTGATTTTCCCACTTTTGGGATATACGGTTTTTTTCAAAAATCAAATAGGATTCCTATAGGATCGCAGAAGTATTGAAAGTTTATGTTTTAAAGTTTAGACTTTTTTCCTTTCGGCTATAACCCAAATTTAGTTAAATACTCTGATAAATATTTTTCTCGAAGTTGTCGCTTCTCTTCTTCTAAAGTTAACAAATCTTGTTGCATAAGCTTTTTAAGCCTTTCTATACATTCTTCTTGAGTAAGTATATCTTCGAGTTGCATAAGCTTTTCAAGCCTTTCTACACATTCTTGTTGAGTAAGTATATTTTGTGCTTGAATGAGCTTCCTCAGTATTTCTATACATTCTTTTTGGTTTTTAGAAAAATTATCACTGCCAATTGATTGGTTAGGGTTCTTTTTTGCTTCCTGTAAAAGAGGATAAAGTTTATTAGCCATCCGAAAATCGGATATTCCACTTCCATGATTGATTGCTTTAACAAGTTGAAATGCTGATAACTTAGGTAAGTTCATTTTGTATTCCTTATATTAGAAAAAGTAGAAGTAAATACTTACTCCTATATTTTGCGTTTATTATAACTAATACCTAGAACACTAGGGCCAACGCATTATGTCAACAATACTGATGTACGTTGACAAGCTGTTTTGATTCTCGCTTTCCCTGCGACTGTCGTTATCTCGCCAGTAGCGTAGAGCATATTACGGTATTTGAAATAGTGGCGAGATTTGACGTGATTGCATGGGAGTGCAGTCTTGAAAGCGATCGCAACGAATGACCAGATGGAGAAATAAATGGAAATTACCCGATTGTCGGCTCAATGCCAAAAAAGCTATCACGCCAGATCAATATATATAGGCAGCAATTACACGTAATGGCTCTAACGTGGAATTGGCAATTGAAACTGGTTCTAAAAGAGCCAATGCCTCATGGCTCTTGTAAAAATTTCCTCGTCAGCACTTGGCACGGGTCTATGAAGAAGTGGCAGGTTATTTAATGCAGAGAAGTTGTATTCTCGCAATCCAGGGAGGCTAGAAGGTGTACAGAGAGGCACATTTGAGGGAGGATCTAATTCAAAGCCTCATTAAACTTGCCGTGAACACCCGCGCGATGTCTGACGACAAACTGCTTCGCATTTACGCTAACAATTTTAGCCCAGAGTCGCTGGCACTGACAGAGCCTCTGCCCATTACCATGCACCCAGCAGAGGTGTATCTGAACAGTTTAGGTGAAGGTTCGCGGCGCACAATGCGCGAGGCGTTAACTAGCATTGGGAGTACACGAAAAGAGTAAAACAGCCAACACAGCATCTCACAATCATCCACTGCATTTTTCTACTCTTGCTAACTTGAGCCGGGAATACTGGTTTTTGGTAGTAGTTGCACTATTGTTTAATTTAGGCAACTCTAGCGATGCTTTTTTATTACTTCGTGCTTCTCAAGTTGGGATTACAGCCGCTTTCGTGCCATTGACCCTACTGGTGATGAATTTAGCTTATTCTCTTAGTGCTTATCCAACTGGTGTCTTGTCGGATCGCTTTGGACGTGTAAAACTACTATCTGCGGGATATTTACTGTATGCCCTAGTTTACTTGGGCTTTGCTTTTGTTCAAGCTGCTTGGCAAGTCTGGGTTTTGTTTGCTCTGTACGGTTTGCATTTGGGTATGAGTCAGGGCGTATTGTTAGCACTGGTAGCAGATAAAGTTTCAGCTGCATTACGAGGTACTGCATTTGGATTTCTCAATCTAGCAGTAGGCATAGCACTTTTACCAGCCAGTATTTTAGCTGGTGAATTATGGCAGCACTTTGGATCAACAAGTACTTTTATAATTAGTAGCATCTTTGCATTAGTGGCAGCACTGTTATTAGTGTTCAATAATTCAAATCATTTATAATTCATTACATTGTAAAAGTTTGTAACTAAAATCATCCCTAACTTGATGTTACCAAGCTCTAATAAGTTAAGAGATGAAGTATTATGAGAATTTTGATAATTGAAGATGACGAGCGCATTGCCAAACCATTAGCCGAGTATTTAAGACGACAACACCATATTGTGGATGTAACAAACGATGGGCTTGATGGGTGGGAATGGTCGCAATCAGGATTATACGAGTTAATCTTATTAGATTTAATGCTTCCTAAATTAGATGGCATCACTTTGTGTCAGCGTTTACGTGCTGCTTCATCTAATGCTCTGATTTTAATGCTGACAGCGCGAGATACAACAGGCGATAAAATTATTGGACTCGATGCTGGTGCTGATGATTACTTGGTCAAGCCATTTGATCTAAAAGAGTTAGCAGCACGTATCAGAGCTTTAGCTCGAAGAAGTCCACAGATGCGCCCATCAATTTTAATCCACGGTGATTTGCAATTAGATCCGGGCAGCCAACAGGTTACTTATGCAGGGAATATTCTGTCATTAACGCCTAAAGAATACATGATATTAGAATATTTTTTGAGACACCCAAATCAAGTTGTGACTCGTTCAGCAATCTTTGACAAACTGTGGGAATTTGATAAATATTCGGGGGAGGGAAGTATCAAAACTCATATTACAAATTTGCGGAATAAACTCAAAGCTGCTGGAATTTCAGAAGACTTGATTGAAAATGTTTATGGCATTGGTTATCGTTTACGACATCAGTAAAATAGTTTAATTAGAAATATTGGTCTCAATCATTACTTATATGTGTACCATCCTAGATTTTAGTTAATAACCAATAGTTTGCTATCCATAAAAATGTGTTTCAAAAAATTCGATATCGTTTATTGTTGTCTTACTTGGTAGTTTTTGCATCACTGCTAGGAATATTTGCGCTCGCAGTCCGAATTGTTTTCGCTCATAGTCTGACTCAACAAATTAAAGATAAACTCACAGCTATAGGACAAGGTGCAGCTGCAAATATAGAATTTGAGGCAGGTCGCCTTAAAGTTGAAAGTGACTTTCGTCCACAAGACCTAATTGCTCGTCATCAAGCATTACAGTGGTTTGATACTCAAGGCCATTTAGTTACTCAACAAGGAAAAACTGTTTTAAACTCACCATTATTACCAAGCAAAATGGTACAAGTTCAGAGCGGCAAAGTTCGTATCCAAGCTGCAACTATACCAATTATTGATAGCGACAATAATCAGTTGGTTGGGTATGTGAGGGTGAGTCAATCTTTAGAAGAATTTGATGAAACTCTCAAAAAATTAGACTGGGGATTAGGCGGTGGAATTCTTATAACTTTGGTTCTTAGTGGGATTGGTGGCATTTTCCTAACTCGTCAAGCGATGCAACCTATTGAGGAGAGTTTTCAAAGGCTCAAACAGTTTACTGCTGATGCTTCCCATGAACTACGTAGTCCTTTAATGGCAATCAAAATTAATGCTGAGTTACCGTTAGAATATCCTATGGAAATCGGGCCAAAAGATGCAGAAAAGTTTCAGGCGATTGCCAGTGCTACTAACCAGATGACTCGCCTCACAGAAGACTTACTGTTCTTGGCACGTACCGATAAAGTTCCGAATGGGGATTGGGATAGTCTCAATTTAACGTCAATCTTGGAAAACTTATTGCTACTTTATAAACCTCAAGCTGGAGCCAAGCAAATTAATTTGATCTCTCAGCTAACAGAGAATCTTTACTTGATGGGTGACTCAGTTCAACTAACGCGGCTATTTTCTAATTTGATTGAAAACGCGCTCCATTACACACCATTAGGAGGCGTGATTGAAATCAAAACCATTCGTGTCGGTTCTCAGGTTTATGTCAAAGTGCAAGATACAGGCATAGGAATTGCACCAGGGCACATCGACAAGGTTTTTGAGCGTTTTTGGCGAGCAGATAAATCACGTTCTTATAATTGTGGTGGTTCTGGTTTAGGATTGGCGATCGCTCAAGCGATTGCCCAAAATCACGGTGGATTAATTACTGTCACTAGCCAATTAGGATTTGGTAGTTGTTTCAATGTCCGTTTACCAGCTTCTATAAATTAGGGATTGATAAAGGTTAACTTCATCAATCCCTGTGTATTAAATGTTTAGTTAGTATGTGCTACAACAGTTTTTACTTAATTAAGCTCCCGACTTACTTACTATCATCATTGGTTTCGCGCTCACTATCACCAGTATCTGGAACTTGAATACTGCTCTTGGGACGATTAGCTTCATTTTTTTCATCTTCTTGATTGTCATTTTCGGCATATAAAACCTTGCCATTACCAGCATCAACTTTCACATCTTGCTGACCAATTTTTACAGAGTAAACTAAGTTGCCATCTTCGTTTTCAAGTTTGACGCTACTGGACTTAGCTCCTCTGGATGCTTCAGCTGCTTGCTGTGCTTGTTTTCCTGTAATTTTAGCTAGCGGTTGCAGTTTTGCTGCTTCTTGCTGTTCTTGTACATCATCGTTTGTTTCACCATCACCATCACCATCACTGGCTTGGGCAATTTGGGTAGCAATATGATGCTGATGTACAACTGCTACCGGAGATTGTGGTTGTTTTGCTCCTACAACTCTCGACAATCCAGCAAAGCCCAAAGTACCAACAAAAGCTGCTGTACAAATGATTTTTGTTGAAGTTTTCATACTTGTAGAATCCCTAAAATTCTGGGTTTGTATTTTCACTGTAGGTAATAAAAGTTCAGAACTAGTCAAGATTAAATTGAGCT